>JAKATV010000164.1 GCA_021818565.1 Planctomycetota bacterium | reverse complement strand
TTTCAACATCTTGTGGTCAACCCAACCGCGGATGGTCCACGGGAATGCAACTTTTTCAGGAGCACAGATTATGTCTCTATTCCAAAAAGTTCGTGGTGAATTCATTGATATTATTCAATGGACAGAACCCGCCGGCAGTGATTTTCTCGCCTTCCGCTTTGAGCGGTATAACAATGAAATTAAAATGGGAGCCAAGTTGACCGTGCGCGAAGGGCAGACCGCCGCATTTGTCAACGAAGGCAAACTCGCCGACGTATTTGGTCCCGGCATGTACACCCTTTCCACTGAAAATATGCCTATATTATCCACTCTCAAAGGATGGAAGTATGGCTTTGATTCTCCCTTCAGAGCCGAAGTGTACTTCATTGCCACCCGGCAATTTACCGATCTAAAATGGGGTACACCCAACCCGATTATGCTCCGCGATGCGGAATTTGGTGTCGTGCGAATCCGCGGCTTTGGCACCTACGCCATGCACGTCAGCGATCCTGCCGTCTTTCTGCGCCAGCAGATAGCCACCAATCCGGCGCTGGAAACGGTTCAAGTTTCCGGACAAATTCGCGATACAATTGTCAGCCGCTTTACTGATACACTCGGCGAATCGCACATTCCCGCCTTGGAGTTGGCGGGTAACTATGACAAACTAAGCAAGCTGGCCCTGGAAAAAATTAAGACCGATCTGGCCACACTTGGAATAGAATTAACGCTTTTCTATATTGAAAATATTTCTCTGCCGCCCGAAGTCGAGCAGGCCATGGATACCCGCACCAAAATGGGTGTTCTTGGCGACATGAATCAGTACACCCGTTTTCAGGTTGCTACCGCAATCCCTGAAGCCGCTAGCAATCCATCCGGATTCGCCGGTATGGGGGCCGGAATGGGTGCCGGCGTTGGCATGGGCATGGTCATGGGCAATCAAATGGGATCAGCGATGAATTCCGCCGTAGGCACACCGCCCCCCGTGCCCAAAACATCCTCCTATTTTGTAGCCATTAATGGGACACAGGCCGGCCCGTTTGACCTGACCACACTGGCCGGCAAAATAAAATCCGGTGACATCAAGCCCGGCACCCTGGTATGGAAAAACGGCATGGCAAACTGGGCTGCCGCGGAAACCGTGGATGAAATTAAAGCCCTTCTGCCCCTCCAGCCGCCACCGTTGCCGCCTACCCAATCGTAAAAGCAACTCCGCCCGACGGTGAAAGTTGCCAGCAGGGGGGTTAGGTTACAGGTTATACGTTTACAGGAAAAGGTGGTACGAATGAAAAAGCCGGATGAACAAGATCAGATTGGTGCATTGCAAAAGCGGTTGGCGCAATTGCAGCAGTCCTTGAAAAAAGCGCAAGCGGAGAATTTAATAAATGCGACATATTTAGATCTAGCCTGTCGCGAGATGGGCCAGAGTACACGCAGCTTCAAAAAGGAATCCCTCGCGAAGGTGTGCCCAGAAATTTCATCCACCGAACCAAAACGCGGACACAGCTAGTTTTTACCCCTTGGGCCTCCATCCCGGCAGCCATTTACCGCAGTTCGGGTTGCCCAAGCAGGCCCCATAGGTGTTGGCGTAAGAGCACGTCATTCCGGCAGCCTGCGGATGTCGGGAAAATCGCGAACTGTAAACGAGGCGATAGCCGACTCCCAAAGGTCTTTCTCCGGACCGGCGATGATCGTTCGCCTCGGGCTTGCGCATAAGTGAACCGTCAGCACTTTTAGTTCGCAGGTAAACCGCTTACGCCAAATTAACCGGCATTATGACATACAGAAAGTTTGGGCCGGCGCGAAGCAGCCCCGGCTTGGCTGCGGATTTGAGTTCCAGCGTGACTTCGTCCGTGGGGGCCACTTTCAAAGCGTCGAGGAGATATTGCGGATTAAAGCCTACATCCAGTGAATCACCGGAAAATTCAATCGGCATTTCCACCTTGGCTTCGCCTACATCAGGCGAGCGGCCGGAAATAGTCAGTACTTTCGCGGCAAAATTCAGTCTCACCGATCGCGAATCATCGTTGGTCAACAACGCGGCGCGGCGTACCGCGCTTTGCAACCGATCTCGATTCAAGCTGGTCTTACGGTCGCAATCTTTGGGAATCACATCCTGATATGGAGGAAATGCACCCTCCACCAGCAACGCGCTGAATGTGGCGCTGGGCTGTACCTCGGCCTTGGGCTTGTCTCCTTCGGCCGGTACCTCCGCGGGGATGACGCGCCCGAAAATCTTGTTCTCGCGGAATTGCAATTCAACGGTACTTTCCCGGGTGGTCAGCAACCGTTCAAGCAATACCAGCGCCTTGATCGGCACCACTGCCGATACATCTTTGCTTTCCCCGCCATGGGTTTCATCACGGGTTTGGGACAACCGATGTCCATCGGTAGCCACGAGCGATAATTTTTTACCCTTGCGTTCAAACAACACGCCATTAATGGCGTAGCGGCTCATTTCCCGCGCGGCCGCGAAGCGCGTCCGATCAAGCATGTCTTTCAACGCGCCGGCGGTGATGGAAAAATCCGGTTCGCCTTCAAAGCCGCTGACCGGGGGGAACTCCTCGGGATTAAATCCCAGAAGCGTAAAGGTGCTGTCCGATCCTTTGATCGTCGCTTTTTCGCCTTCCGTATCCAGTGTAATGGTTTCATCCGGCGAGTTGTTGACAATTTCGCTTAGTTTTCCCGCCGGCAGCAGAACCGTGCCTTCCTGGCTTATTTCCACCTGGGAAATCGTGGTCTCCAAGGTCATTTCCAGATCGGTTGTGACCAGTCGAACCGCTTTGTCCCGGCCATTGGACACGGTGCTGATCCGCACGCATGACAGGACCGGTTTGGGTGAACGCGTGGGCACCACGCTGCAGGCTAAGGCGAGTACTTCAACGAGAGCTTGACGATGCACGATGGCTTTCATGCTTTTATTTCCTGGTAAAGGGTTCTCACTATTCAACATTCCATCGCGGCCGACGGAAATTCCCGGTCGACCGTGCAAAACGATTATCCGGAATAGTAATATCTATCGGGCAAAACAACAACACCATGCCGCCACGCCCCCACGCCGCCAACAATCACGCCGGGAAATACTGTAAACAGTATAGTGCCAAGAGCCGGCGCAATTAATCGCCAAAAGTTTGGCCGGCTTTCACGACAGGGGCCGGGCAATGGTTTGTGAGCGCAGATAATCCTGGAACGTCTCAGGGCTGTTTACGCCGCCGCCCATGCCGCTTAAATTGGCCCCGCCATACGGCAGGCCATACGCGAATACATTGTGCGCGTTGATCCAGCTATTGCCGGCAACCATCCGCTCCGCCACACGGTTGGCGCGTTGTAAATCCCGGCTCCACACGCTATTGGCCAATCCATAAGACAGGCTATTGACCTGCTGAATCGCAGCATCTTCATCACGGAATGTTAAGGCGTAGGCGCTAGGACCGAAGATTTCTTCACGGCAGCATACATTGTCACTTGAACCGGTCAGAAGACTGGGGCTGACGTAATAACCGCCTTCATGCCCACTGATCCGCAACGTCTGCGGATCCAGAAGGGCCACTGCGCCCTGCTTTTTTCCGTTTTCCACATACCGATTCACCCGCTCTAACTGGACTTTACTTACCAGCGGCCCCATTTGCGTGTTGCGATCAAGGGCCGGGCCGATGCGTGTGTTTTTCAGAATTTCCACAGCTTTGCTTAACAGTTGGTCATGAATTCTCTCATGGATAATCCAGCGTGTGGCTGTGCAGCATACCTGCCCCGTATTGAGTGTAATGGCCGCCGCGAGCTGTTGGGCCGTTGCATCTATGTCCACGTCATCAAAAATAACCGCGGCTCCCTTGCCGCCAAGTTCCAACTTGCAGGGCACCAAATTCCGCCCGCAGGTTTCGCCGATGATTTTGCCCACCGTCGGCGAGCCTGTAAAAGACATGCGTTTGATCAATGGATGGGCGGTGAGCATGGCTCCCGCCTGGGATCCCGTGCCGTTGACCACGTTAATCACGCCCGCCGGAAAGCCGACTTCCGCCGCCAGTTTGCATACATACAACGTACTTAACGGCGTCACTTCCGACGGTTTAACCACGACAGTATTGCCCGCCGCTAACGCGGGCATGATGCCCCAGATCAGCAGGTCATAAGGAAAATTCCATGGGAAAATAAAGCCACAGGCACCGTAAGGCACCCGATGCATGCGTGCTTCAATGTGTTTGACCGCCAGGGGAATATCATAATGCGCATGCAGGGCCAGATCGGCAAAGTAGCGTATGCCCTCAACGCCGAACGGAATGTCAAACGCCTCGCTATTAACAATGGCCTTGCCCACATCCAGAGATTCCAATTGAGCTAAATCTTTGGCGTGCTTCTCAATGCTGTCCGCCAATCGGTGCAGCAGCACGCTACGCTGATTAGCCGGCGTCGCAGCCCACGCTGGAAAAGCTCCATGTGCGGCATTAGCGGCGGTATCCACCTCATGCGCGGACGCCATGGCAACTTGCGCAATTACTGTGCCATCCGATGGATTGATCACCTTGTCCACAGCGCCATCGGCGCTATGCAACCACTTGCCGCCGATGTAATGTGCTAATGGCTCACTGAGAAACGCTGTGACATTGCCGTTGAGTTTTTCCGCCATGATGCTGATCTCCTATGCTTGATCGTGGCGCGGACCCGTCCGCTGCACCCTCACTTTAATCGTTTGACCGTAGATTATAAAGCAAAAAAAGGAAAAAAACTTCATCATGAATATAATTTGTTCTGGCTGTCGTCAGTTGGGTCTGTATCGCTCAACGACAAGGCGTGTGCCGGATTGAACAGAAAAAGGGTTTCTTTATGAAAAAGTCCGCCCCTGCTGAATTATTTATCACGGCCCTGGTCGCGGCAACTCTTCTGATGGGCGGTTGCGCTTCCAAGCATTCCCGTAAAATCCAAAGCTCTGCAACGCAATCAGGGATTACCTACACCTACCATCTGCGTGGCATTGTCAAAGCGTTGCCGGTACCGGGGGAGTCGCCGGAATCTGTTTCTATTAAAGTACCGCCTATTGCCCATTGGGTTGGTATGAGCGGAAAAATTGAACCCATGATGGCCATGACCATGCCGTATCAGTTGGCGACTGGGGTAACACTTCATGGTATTGCTACAGGCGACAAAATAGCCTTTACCTATAAAGTGAATTGGATTATCGACCGAATGGTCATCACACGCATCAAGGAATTGCCCGCCGAGGCTGTTATAAATTTTTCAGTGCCCGCGGATGCTCGAACGATGGGGGCAAACAAGCCTGTTCCATAACCAGCCGCGATGCTGTTCTTTTCGGCAACTCTAATTTACGGATTTGACAGAGTACTCATTATCTTTTCAGCGCTGGCGGAGGGGCAAAATACCCGGTACCGCGTTCCCGCTGTTTTACTGGTAGAAGTTCATCAGTCCCAGCCATGAGTATCCGACATGCATCTGACCAAGATTTTTCCAGCTCACTGATCCGTCGTTATAGAGCGTGTTTCCGCCATCCGGCTGCCCACCGGCGGACAAGCTGTGATTAGATGCCGGCAAAGGTCCAGGCCAAGTCCAGTTGCCTGCCAGATTAACCGTAAGATCACTGGCCAACACAGTGGAACTGGAATCCTGCGGGGTTTGTGTAAATTCAATGGGGTTGAAATTCGCCGGACTTCCGCCGAACTGCGATTGCCGAATCTGATAGTAATAGCAGTAGCCATACGCTACGCTGCCCCAGTTAATGGTTCCACCGTTTTTAACCAGCGTCGGCAGGTATTGGCCGTTCACGCTGCAATAGGGGCCGTAGTAGCCGGGCTGGGGGCAATAGAACATGGTGGTATTATCAATCATTTGTGTCGTATACAGCAAACCCAGGCCCGCCGGTGCCGCTTGTCCGTTCTGCTGCTGCCCGTTGGTCATTGCAAGAAACGGCAGTCCAAAGCCGGTTTTGGCCAGCGCGGAATTACAGGGATATTGATTGTTATTATTGGCGGCATAAATCAAGATGGCCTGCCCGATAGATCGCAAATTTGTCGCGCACTGTACGCGCTGGGCCAGACCCCGTGCCCGGCTTAAAGCCGGCAGCAGCAGCGAAATCATCAGAGCGATGATCGTCAAGACCACCAGCAGCTCAATGAGTGTAAAGCCGCGACGATTGTGAAACGTGTTATTGTTATGACCGTACAACATATACCCTGGCTCCCGAAATACCGCCGAAGCGGCTAAAAACACTGTTCAAAACGCTGCAAAGCGATCGAACACACAAAACTACGTCAAACCAAAGTTCTTACCGCGCTGGCTGATAGGACGCTTGGCGATAAGTGACTGCCTGATCGATCTGATTCGCTCAAGCACTGGCAATATGTATCGGCAAAAGCCCGAAGAATCTTTGGTGATTCATGCCGGTAAATTAAAGAGTTTCCTCGGCTCCCATAAAAGCGGTTTTGTCGGGTAAAATTCAGGCATTGCGGTCTACCATTCGCCATTTGAAGGGTTGACAGGGCCAGGAGCCTGTCTAAGTAATGGCCGGTACTGTGATCGGCGATTTGAAACTTTTCAGTGCCTATTGGCGTATAACTAAAGCTTGCGGTACGATAACAATACTGGTTTGGACGTACTGAACCATGACCCTTTACAGGAGATTCGCGTGACGCGACAGAACCTCATCGGAAAACTCTCATTGGCGACCGCATTAGCGGTTGGAATCTCTATGGGTGTCATCGCCGGAAATATTTCCGCCGCGGTAACGCTTCCCACCACACCCTCCACGGGACTTAAACCGGTAAAAGCACATTTACCTGTGCTGAATCAGGATGTGCTCATGCCGCGATCCCCGGCTCCGGGCAATCCGGCGGTGGCCATGGTCAACGGTGTGGCTTTAAGCAAAGAACATTTTCTCAATTCGCTGCTGCGTCTCAACGGTCTGGGATTGCTGGAAAAATGGATTCAACTCACCGTGTTGAAGCAGGCTTGCGTCAAGGCCGGCCTGCATGTGGGTAACGCGCAGATTGATGCCGCCGAACAAGGGGTGCTCAATCAACTCGCGGCCCAGCACATTCCCGCCAAACAACGGATTCCTGTCCTCGAAAAATTGTTGGCCCGCAAGGGCGAATCGCTGGCGGAATTCCGCATGGCCCTGGCCCGAACAACCTATATGCTGGCTCTGGCCAAAGGACATGTGCATATCACCGATGCCGACGTGAAGCTGGCTTACAAAACCAATTTCGGCCCCAAGGTGGAAGTGCGGGATATTGTGGTCAACTCCTTTGATGACGCCGCAATCGTTCGCCATTTAATCATGGACAAGCATGAAAATCCGGCGGTGGTAGCGCAGCAGCACAGCATTAATACGCAAAATGCTGCCAATGGCGGCCTGGAAGTTATTCCCCTGGAAGACAAAGCCCTTCCACAAATTCTCTTGGACACCGCCAGAGAACTTCAACCTAATGTGCTGTCGGCCGCTGTGCCCATTAATGGTACGCTGCATCTGCTGTGGTTGGTGAAAAAAGTCCCGGCCAGTACTGTGCCGCTTTCAAAAGTGCAGGCCGGCCTGAAGGCGGATCTGTTAAATCAAGGCGAATTGCAATGGGGACAAATTGAATTAAACCGCCTGGTGGCGCAGTCCAAAATTACCATTGCCAATCCGATTTTAAATCAGGAATTCGCCGCTCTGCGTGAAGCGTATGCCGAGCAGGCCCAGGCTCTGCGCAATGAGCAAAAAGCGCAGCAGGCTAATGCGCCGGCACCCGCCGCGACTAAGCCGCAGGGAAAATCGGCCAAGTAAATGGTTTGATATTTTCGTGCGGCGGACCGTGGGGTGTGCGGATTGCCTGACGGCATGGTTTCGTCAGGCAATGATAGGTTATAATACATAAAACTCTCTGAAGCCGCGGTCCGCTGAAAGGCGATCGGGCTTCCGAGCGTTGCATTACGAGAGGAGCCGGACGATGGCCGGCGGAAATGATAAACCTTTTACAATAGATGTGTCCACGCGCATTAAGCGTTTGCCCCCGTATTTATTCGCCCGCATCAACGCGTTAAAAGCCGCCAAAAGACAGGCGGGGCATGACGTGATTGATCTGGGCATGGGCAATCCTATTGACCCATCACCGGCTTTTGTCATTGATAAACTCGCGGAGGCTGCCCATGATGCCCGCAATCATCGCTACTCCGTAAGCGTCGGCTTGTATAATCTGCGCCGCGAAGTGGCCCGCAAATACAAACGCCGATATGGCGTGGATCTGGATCCGGAAACGGAAGTGGTCGCCACCATCGGATCCAAAGAAGGTTTCTCTCATTTGATGCTGGCTCTATTGGGGGCCGGGGACACCGTGGTGGTGGGTGATCCGGCCTATCCAATTCATGTATATGCCGTTGCTCTGGCCGGTGGTAATGTGATCAGCGTGCCACTGGGAAACGATGAAGCGTTTCTGCAGCGTATTGAACATGTGCTGAAAAACTTGTTTCCTCGGCCCAAGCTGCTGATTCTTAATTATCCGCACAATCCATCAGCTATGACCGTGGATAGCCTGTTTTATGAACAGACCGTGGCCTTGGCCAGGCAATACAATGTGTTGGTAATTAGTGATTTTGCGTATGGCGAAACCTGCTTTGACGGTTATCAGGCACCGTCGTTTCTGGCCACGGCCGGCGGCAAAGAAGTGGGAGTGGAATTCTCCACCATGAGCAAGCCCTACAACATGGCCGGCTGGCGTGTGGGGTTCTGCTGCGGCAACAGTGAAATGGTCCGGGCGCTATCAACCATTAAAGGTTATTACGACTACGGCCACTTTGCCCCCATACAGATCGCCAGCATACTGGCCTTGCGCAACGGAGATGAGTTTGTCCGTCAGCAAGCTGAAATTTATCAGAAGCGGCGGGATGTTCTGGTATCCGGCCTGCGGAAAATCGGATGGGATGTACAGTGCCCGCGCGCCAGCATGTTTGTCTGGGCCAAAGTTTCAGAAAAACATCTGGCCGGCCAAGGCACCATTGATTTTTCTCTTCGCCTGCTGGACCAAGCCGATGTCGCGGTGGCACCGGGTCGCGGCTTTGGCGACAACGGCGAAGGATTTGTTCGCATCGCCCTGGTGGAAAATGAATTGCGTATCAAGCAGGCTTTGCGTCAGATGGATGCGTGCCTGAACGGCAAAACAAAAATTCAACGGCCTAATAAACTTGTCGCCGGAACCACTGCGGCACCCGCAGCCGATTCTTCCTCCGGTCCGCACGCAGAGCATACCTTGGATGATCATCCGAACGTCGTTGGCGGATGACGACATGGTGGACCGCGCGCGGTTACGGGGTGGCAGTTAGGCGGATACCGCCACGCTGATCACACTTTTCCTCCGGCGTCCCGCACAGGTAAGACCAGTGGACGAAGACCAATGAATGTTCTTGATGTCGCCGCTGATTGATGGGGCCAAAAAAACAGACCTTCGCAGGCTGGCGATTCTTTGGCGGCGCTCCTACAATTCAACGATGGATACATCATCAGCCACGTGGTCAGCAGTGCTTGAGAGATTGTCGCAGCGGGCGCAGGATATCGATATCGCGGGCCGCTGGCCGCGCAAAAATATTGAAGATCTGGCGAACTGTGGGGCGTTGACGTGGTCGGTTCCAAAACAGTATGGTGGAACCGGCTTATCGCAGATACAGTTACATCGACGGTATGAACAGCTTGCCTCAGTATGTTTAACGACGGCCCTGATTCTTACCCAGCGTGATGCCGCGCTGGAATTTCTCATCTGTGCCGCCACCGCTCCCGCCAGCGGACCGCAGTGCCGAAAGCTACTCTCCCGGCTTGCCAGGAATCAGATATTCGCTAGCCTGACTTCCCCCAGCCATGAGCAAAAAGCATTGATTTACGGCCCTTCCGCGATAATGCACTTGCTACATTCAACCCGGTGCCCAAGTCGGCGGCTGCGTAAAGAGTTCCAGCAACCC
>JAKATV010000207.1 GCA_021818565.1 Planctomycetota bacterium | reverse complement strand
GTATCGCTTGTGACCGTTGCGCCAAGCCGTCGATTGGGACCGCAAATTATTCCATTGAATAATCTCAAGGGATCCGTGGCGGTCAGCGGCACCGCTTTGACCATTGACCATTTGCGCGGCGTTGTGTTGGGTTGGAAATTCCAGGTTCCCAGCGCTCACTTTGACGGCTTTGAATCCGGTGCTCCATTTCATGCGACTGTTAAGCTCTCTAATGTCAATATTCCCTTGCCTTACCCGAAGATTTTTTCAACGCGTGATTTTTCACTGGCCCAGGCCATCTTTCACCGGTTGCGTCCCAGCGGATTGCTGAACATCACGGTCCATGTGGACCGCAGCCAATTACATGCGCCGCCGGTCGTACGCGGGGAAATTGAATGCAAGAATGTTCATGCGAGATATATTAATTTTCCATACCCGATGGACCATGTTCATGGATTGATCCGTTTTACAAGTCATCACATCAGCTTTGTTAATGTTCAGGCCAGCGCCGAGGCATTCCCCGTGTCGCTTAATGGCAGCGTGGCCATCAATGAAAATGATGGCCCGATTCATCTGGTTATCAGTTCGCCGCACGCGTATTTTGATCGCAGACTTGCGGCGAGCCTGCCGGCGAATATTCGGCCTATCTGGAACCGGTTTAACCCGGTGGGGGTGGGCGGATTTGTCTGCGATGTAACGCACGCCGCCGGTACCCGTGGTGACCCGCGGATTGTGCTGCATATTTTTCCGAAGGATGTTTCTGGCGCATACCGCGATCTGCCGTATCCGCTGAAGCATGTCCACGGTTCGCTGATATTTACGGATCACGAAACGAAAATCATCAAGCTCGAAGCCCCCGTGGGCAAGACGGGACATATTATCTTTACCGGCAAAGTGACATATTCACCGCGTAACCTTGCCCAGCTTAAGCCGATGGTCCACCTGCGGGCGGTCAATGTGCCGATTAATTCCACCTTAATCGGCAGCCTTCCGGAATCATGGGCCAAATGGATTAAATTACTGCATGTCCAATCCGGCAATGCTGACCTTGATGCCATGATCACCCGCGGCAGCGGTGGAAATCCATCGGTGCGAGGGAATCTGACGGTCAATCAGGGTGTCATGGCGCCGACGCAACTGCCATGGCCGGTGCGCGGCGTCACGGCTTTGGCGCATATCAGTTCCGGCGGGTTAATCATTAACAGTGTTACCGGGCGAACCGGATCCGATGGCAAGGGTACGCTCACGTTGATGGGTGCCATCGCTGAACCACATACCGGGCCGGTGCGCGTGAGCCTGAATGGCGGCTGGAAAAATGTTCGGATTGCCGCCCCGGCTCCGGCTGGCGTGCCCAAATCCATGGCGGATTTTTGGAACAAATGGAAAATTCGCGGTTCCAGTAACGGAACATTTACCTATTCGGTTAATGCTCTTAAGAACCCGCTTACCGGAGTCACCGCGATGCGGGATCAGCAATATCATGTGCAGGTGCAACCGGATGGCATGACCGTGAAACCCGCCTTTTTGCCGACACCACTATCGGGGGTTACCGGTGATGTGGATGTGACCGCTGGAAGTATTCACATGAAAAACATTCAAGCCGGCGCGGGGGCGCAGCACCTGAAGCTTTCCGGCGTTTATCATACCGGATCAGACTCTTTGGCACTTTCCGTAACTGCCGGGGGGCCGCACTTGTCCAAGCCCTGGATGGCTTTAATTCCAGGGTCCACCGGTCGATTTATCGACGGACTTAAACCGCGGGCAAGCTGGATTCTTGAGCTACCCGAGTTGCAGCGCATCAAGGTCGGCAAAGCCTATCGATGGCATATTACCGGCTCACTGGTGCTCAATAATCTCGCGACAGCCGGCAATATTAAACTCAAAGCCAAACAGGCGACCGTTACCATCGCACTGGACCTGATCCCCGGCAATTCTTTGCCCATGCTCGACGGGCAGTTTGACGTGAGTCGCTTGAACTGGGAGGGCAGAATTGCCGATCCGCTGACCGGCGAAATTACCGCCAATTCCTCCACGCATCAGATCACCATTGATCAAATCAAGGGAATCGTCGCCGGCGGCAAGCTGACGGGTCAAATTCATATCCATACGGGTAGCGCGGCATCTTATGATGTCGCCTGCCAGTTGCATGGCTCACAACTAGCGCAGCTGTTAGTCGCTCCCGCCGGCGTCGGTAGTGCCAAAGGCATTCAAACCAGTACTGGAATTGTCGACGCGTCCCTGAATCTTAGTACGATATTGGGAAATAAAACGATCCGGAAGGGCAACGGACAACTCGTGATTAGCCGCGCCCGTATTTATGACGTACCCATGGCCATGGGCCTCATGCAGATTGTGACCCTGCGTCTGCCCATCAGTTCCGATTTCCAACACGCCCATGTGCGCTATTTCATCAACAACAATATCGTGCGCTTTCAACCCATTTCCTTGAGCAGTCCGGGCGTTAATCTCGTGGGCGAAGGCTCTTTGAATCTACACACCACCGATCTGGACCTTCGATTCATCACGCAATCTCCGCATGGCACGCGTGTGCCCCTGCTGGGCGTTCTTTTCGGACTTGCCCGCGCGCAACTCCTGGAGCTGCGCGTTTCCGGCACGCTCGCCAAGCCGGTGATAGCGCCTGTCCCCTTACGCTTCCTGACCTGGCCCTTTACCGGGTTTGGGCAATAACCTGATAAATGGTTATAATTTCAGCCAACCCGGACATTCCGGCGCCCGTAGCTCAGTTGGATAGAGCGGCGGTTTCCTAAACCGCACGCGCAAAACGCAAAACCATTGATTTTAGCGGGTAACATTGATGCCGATAAACAGCGCGCTGAAAATGCGCTGAAAGTTGAAGCGGTTTCCGGTCAAAATTCCGCAAACACGGACGGGAATTTGCAACGCGTTATAGATGCCTGGGTAAGGTTGCCGGAGGGGGTGCGGCACGCCATCGTGACGTTGGTTGAGAGTGCGGTAAAATAGTCTATGGGAAGGCCGGGTAGCTCCCGGCCAAGTGTGCTCCCGGCGTGGGCGAGACCTTGCTGTCCATCGCTTCGCCGGGGGCCGACCCTGTGAAAGGACAGCAATCGTGAATCAGCAAACTAAGGCCTTGTGGTGGCTGGCCAACAAAATCCTAGCTTATGCCGAGCGGGGGGAATTCAACGACAAGGGTTGGTTCGCTTATTGCGGGGGCGAACCACCAACGACCGAAGACTGTCGCCGGAAAATCATTTACGGCAACATCCTGATGGATGGCTATCTGGCGGAAGTCCTTCCAAACCCGCTGGTTGCGGAGGCTCTCCAATTCGCCGCCCAACCGCTGGGCAGCGAGAATCACAAAAAGTTGTATGAGGCCTTGCTGTCCGCCGGTATAACCCGCACCGCCGCTGCATGGTTGAAGCCGTCTAAGATGCTCTCTCCAACGTTTCCTGTCATGGAGCAACTGGATACGCTGGTGAATCGCCTGGCTGATCTGCCGTGCCAAAAAACGGGCCGTACCGTTCTAGATGCGTTGATTGACGCCTTGCGGGCCGTTGCGCCCGGGCCAAGGAAACCCAGCCGCGTTGATGATCGAAGGTTCAAGGCTTGTGAACTTCGTGTAAAGCGGGAAAAGGTTGCCGAGCAAGAGGGGGTGAGTGAAAGGGCGGTTGATGCCAGCCTGACACGAGTGAGGGACTGGAGAGAATATCACGGGATTGCCAACGAGGCGAAAGGCCGACGCGGAAAAAAGAGGGCCTTGAATGTCGCCAATGAACCCCATGTCCAACCGGCCAAAATAACCGTATCGGCCACCATTAAAACCACAAAATAAGAAAAAAAACTGAAGCGGGTTCCGCGCAATAGCTGTGCGGGTATCCTGCGCGCTGAAGCGGTTTTGCGCTTCAGGTTCCTGTGTGATTGTAGATGGCTTACCGGTGTGCGTGCGGCATGAGCCGCCGACGATGGCCAGACACATGGAGACACACACATGGACACAATGCTGACGTATCGGGACGCGGCAAAAAAGCTCAACTGCGGGGAACGCTTTGTCCGCAAACTTTGCGCGAGCCGACAACTCAAAGCCAAGAAGCTGGGCCGCATCGTGCGGATAGACCCGGCGGAGCTTGATCGGTTTTGTCGGGCGCTTCCGGTACGGTGAAAAAAAAGCCGCGACGGTTACGACCCGCGCGGCAGAAAGATTGGCAATGGAAATTCTATCAGAAAATCCACCAGAACCGCAAACCAAGTTGCCAGCGCGGATCATCGACACCGAGCATCAACTGCTGGCCTGCCTGCTGGCGCGACCGCCGGAAAGTCCAGAGCGACAAGGTGACCGCTGCGCCTACCTCATCGAGCTGTCCGAGGGCGAGCTATCCGGGCACGTATGGTACGGCACTAACCATCGCGATATGTTCCGGGCGATGGCCCGGCTGGCTGGTCAGTACCTGATGCCTGCGGCCGCGAGCGTGGCCGAAGAGCTTGAGCGCGCTGGAAATCCCGCCGCCGCAAATATGGCGAGGCAATACGCCAAAGAATTCCCGAACGACTCCGAATCTCCGTACTGGGCGGAGCGGCTCTGCAAGCTATCGCGCGATGCGCGGCTGTATGCCAGCGCGGCGGCAATCACCGGCAGTATCGACTCCGGGCAGACTATGGACGATTTAGGCGACCTTATTTCTGACCTGTCAGGCATGGCTGGCGATAGCGTGACAAGCACGATAACGGAAGTGCCCATTTCCGATGTGCTGACCAATCCAGAGCCGGAGCAAACGTGGATATGGGATGGCTTGATTCCGATGGGCCTGGTCACGATTCTGGGCGGCCATGGCGGCGCTGGCAAGTCTGTGCTGGCAATGGAAATCGCGACGCATACAGCCTTAGGCTTGCCGGTTTTCGGAAGGCCGACTGCCGCAACGCCGGTGATCTATTTTTCCGGTGAGGATGGAGGTCAGACAATCCGGCGACGGATGGCGCTGATCTGCCGGGGGTTTCATTGTGACGCGGCCTTGGTGGCCGAAAATCTGCATTTTCTTGCGCCTGATGATCCCGTGCTGTACTCCGTGGACGAAACCGTGCGGGGTGGCAAGGGCCGCGTGACCGATTCATATCGACGCCTGCGATCCATGGCCCGAAAATACAGGCCGGGCCTGCTTGTGGTCGATAATGCCAGCGACTGTTTCGATGGGCCAGAAAATGAGCGGCGGCATGTCCGGGCTTTCGTGCGGCAAATGCTGCGGGTGGTGTCGGACTGGGGCGGCGCGGTGCTGCTGCTTGTCCACGTAAATCGGTCGGCGGCGAAAAGCGGCAGTAAGGCCACCGAAAATTATAGCGGCTCAACTGGCTGGCACAATTCCGCGCGTAGTCGCCTGGCACTATTGGCCGATGACGGCCTGGAAAATTCTCTGACCCTAAAACACGAAAAATGTAACTTTGGGCCGCTTCAATCGCCAATTCTGCTGGCGCGCGACCTTGACGGGTTGCTGCATCAGGCGTTCTTGAATTCGCCGGGCGAAAACGACGCTGAAAATCAAAGGGCGATACTCCGGATCATTTCCGAGTTTTCATCTCGTGGGGAATACGTCCCAAGCAATCCGCACGCACCGCGTGGGGCCTACGCCGCACTGTCTGCAGAAAAGACTTTCCCACGGGGCCTGAAGCGTGGGCCATGCGAAGCCTTGTTGCGTGACCTTGAGCGGCAGGGATACATCCAGCATGCGCAGCATCGGGCCAGTAATCGCAAGATTGTCGAGACATGGGATGTGACGCCAAAGGGGTACGGCCATATCGGCCAGACGCCGCCGGAAAAAGGGGGTAACCATGATTCGGAATGATGGAGTGCGTCAAGTGCGTCAACCCCGCGTCAACCTAAGTAGACGCACTTAGCGCAGGAACCGGCCCCAAGGCCGCGTTTCAATAGCGGCTAGGGGGTATGGGGGATTGAAGCGCACTTGTCTTGTGCCGCGGTTTATACCGCCGGGTATCCGGCAGAAGGGCTTTATGAAAATTGGTGAGCTTCAAAGTGTGTGCGTGCCTGACGATGACGGCCAGCGATTGCAACGCCTGATCCGACGCCGCCGCCGGGCTTTGGCCCGGGCGCGATGGTGGAATTCAGCCTGGTATCGCATGGTGAATCTCTTGGCCGCTGTGGGGAGCGTGATTCTATGATAACGCGCCCGCTATTCGACCGCCCGCCCGCCAAGCCCGCACGCCGCGCGAAATCCGCGACGCCGCTGCTGCCCGTGGCCAAGTCGCCGCCGGAAAGCTGGCGTGTAACCTTCCAAACCGCCGGCACCGGAGCGCCCGGGCTTGTTCGCTTGAAGCGTGTGCTCAAAAACGCCTACCGCGCTCATAAGTTGAAGGCTATATCCGTTGAACCGATGGGCACCATTGCGACGCCGTGCGAACCGACGGGTAATCAATCATCCGAGAGCCAACGAGGCCCGGAAACGGCGGCTAATGAAGCCGAGAGGAGAAAAAATGACACCCGAATTGACCCATGATGATCTTCCGCCGAATCCATCGCTTTCGGCCAAGCAACAAAAGGCCGCGCACATGCTGGCGCTCGGCTGGAGCTACCGGCGAATCTCGGCGGAACTCGCCGTGAGCAAAACCACCATCGTGAATTGGAGGAAATCGCCCGAATTTCTGGTACAAATTGGTACACTTTCGTCGGAAATTACGCACCGTTTCCAATCGCGCAACCTGCGGGCCATGGGCAAGGCCATCCGCGTTCTTCACGCCATTTGCTTTGACGAAAGGCAAAAGGCCGCGGATCGCCTGGCCGCCGCAAGTAAGATCATCGATCTGGCCATCAACTGGCACGTCATCAGGCCGCTGGAAGTCTCGCGTCACAAGTTGGAAGCGATGGGCGACCATGGCCCATGAAGGCCCCGTAGGGATGTCCCGAAATGTCCCTTTTTCGCGGGCATCCGGGCCGCTTGACAATGGGATTGTATTGTATGATAATGGGAATATATGAAAGACCTTGACCTTGACAAGATGGTACGTGAAGCCGCCAAGAGTAGCGGGGTAAGCCAATACCGTTTAGCGTTGGATTCCGGCGTTTCGCAAGGGGCAATATGCCGGTTTATGAATCGTAACCAGACATTAACCCTGCGGAGCGCAAGCCGTTTGCTGACGGCGTTGCGTATCCGCGTGGAACTCAACAAGGAGAAATAACCATGGCAAGCGTTTACAAGCGTGGTAAAAACTGGATTGCGTCTTACCTTGGTTCGGATGGCCTGTGGCACGCCAAGTCTGCCGGCACCGACAAGGGCGAAGCAATGCGGATCGCATCACACCTTGAGAATAAGGGTATGCTGATCCGCGAAGGCATTGTCGATTCCAAGCAACAGAAGTTTGCCGCCAACGGCAAGGCTGGAATTGTGGAGCACATAGCCGCGTATCGGGCTGATTTACTTGGCCGCAACCGCACCGGAAAGCATGTTGCCACCGCGGTTAAGCGCGTTGAAAACCTGCTGACCATGGCCAAGATTGAACGCCTGCCGGATATTTCAGGCTCCCGCATATCAACCGCACTGGGGCAATTGCGGGATTCCGGCATGGCGGAAAGAACCATCGGCCATTACACGCGGTGCATCAAAGGCTTTACCCGCTGGGCTTGGCGTAACTCGCTTTGCGCCGATGATCCGCTGGCCGTTCTGGCGGTAAAGGTGAACGTGCCGCTGGCCGAGCGCAAACATATCCGTCGCCCATTTTCCGCCGAGGAACTCCGGCAATTACTGGTCTATACCAAGTCAGCACCGAAACGTTGGAACATGGCGGGCATTGATCGCCGCATGTTGTACATGGTGGCCTGCGGCACGGGGTTCCGGGCCAATGAATTGCGTTCATTGACGTTGCAATCGTTTAAGCTCAATGAACTCGCCATATCGCTATCCGGCACCTGCGCCAAAAACGGTAAGGACGTTCTACAACCGATACCGATGGAATTGGCGGAGGAACTCAAGCCGTGGCTCAAAGGCCGTAAGGCCGGGCCGGTATTCACACTGCCATACTTGGCCAATATTGTGCGGATGCTGCGCGATGATATGAACCATGCCCGTATCGCCTATTACCGGGCCATGTATCCGGGCGCAGAACGCCGCAATGCCCGGCGTGGTGATTTTCTTCGCCCGATAGATGTCGATGGCCGGTTCGCCGATTTTCACGCGCTGCGGGCAACGTATATCACCATGCTGGCGAGAGCCAACGTACCGGTAAAGGTTCTGCAAACCTTGGCCCGTCATTCTGATCCGAAGCTGACCTTGAATACCTACGCCACCATGGGCATAAGCGATATGAATGCCGCGGTGGCTTTGTTGCCGAATTTGAATGCCTTGCCAAGCGCTGAAAGGGGACGCGAGGAACTCCGGGCCACCGGCACCGACAACGCCGGAATTGACGCGGGTAACAGCGCTGAACGGCGCGCTGAAAATGCGCTGAAAACCGGGGGCAAAAACGTGCCTTTTGGTGCCGTTGCGTGCCACCAAGAATCGAAGTATGATAAAGTCGCCATCGCCGCAACTGGTGCGGGTTTGCCGCATAAATCAAGCGGATTAGCGCTCGTAGCTCAGCGGATAGAGCAGCGGTTTCCTAAACCGCAGGTCACAGGTTCGATCCCTGTCGGGCGCAATGGCCGATTTAAGCACGTTTTTCGCACCCAGTGCGGTGATTCTCGCTGTCCCACTGCTTAATCCCTTGTGGCACGCAATGGCACCAAAAGGCACGTTTTTGCCCCCTGCTTTCGGGCGCTGTTCGGGCGCTATGCCGATGCAATCATCCGTATTACCGCCGCCGTATGATCCGATCCTTCTCCTCAAGTTGCCCTGCGGCCAAACCCGCCAGATGTCATCGGAGAATCCATATTCTTGATTCGTGACCATTGATCCTTGGTGGTTGTACAAATCCACAGATTTCTCAGATTCCCCAGATTCCCCAGATTCCCCGATTGATTGATGATTCAGCGGGACCATGAAGTTACGGAGTCCGGACTGCTGCGGCCGGAACTGGAGATTCTCCGTGCCGGGCGGGGGAACGTTTTGTACCGCTGGACAGCTCACCGCTCTCGCACGCCAAGCCCCAAGCCGGCCGGTACCGGACCCGGAGGGTGCTGCAAAAACCGCGGTCCCGTCAAGGTGCTGTCCGCCACAGGCAGACCGTTGTGGCGTGTGTATATCGCGCGCACCGGGGGCGGCGAGCCGCGCGGGAATATTTCCGAGTCCCCGGAAATCCTGTAGCGGCCTTGCACATCCTCCCATGCGACCGGGGCCCTGTTTGAATGCCGCCCGTCGCCCTCGAGAATTTGGACGGTCAGGTCGGGCGTTTGGCTTGGCTTGGTGAAGTTAAAGAATCCCCGCGCGTGCGGACTCCTCGCGCTAAGCGCAACGGAGTAGACTAAGGAGTCCCCGCCGGGGAACAACGGCAAAACGTACTCTGCGTATATTGGCAGTTTAATCGAGCCCTGCCCGCCGGGCCGAGAGACTTTCAACACCGCCGGATAGGTTAGCTTGCCGATCCAAGATACGTCAATGGTTGTCCCCATACCCGGCACGAATGATTTCCATGCAACGGCACCAGCAAGACGGGGAGCATTGTCCAAGTAGGTGTCGAGGCGAAGTTCTTCAAGTAATCGGAGGCTCAACCACCCCTGCCCGCCTCCCGACATGTGACACAGTTTCCCGGGAATCGTACGGCCGAAGGGAAACCACAAACCCGGGCCGTAGAGCACCGCATTGGTGCTGAGGTAAGCCTGCCGGTAGAATTTTTCACGCTGGTAGGCGCGCCGCACCTTGACCGCAGCCACTGCTGCCGCGGCGACCGCCGCAAGCGCGACAACAATCCATAAAGATTGCTTCCACATTAACACATTACCGCCATCATTAAATCAGCACCGTCGCGCCGGCCATGCTAGGGGTGCGTGACAGTTTACGCGGCTCTGCACCGTCCGACAGATGAACGGCTGGCCCAGTAACGGTCCCAGCGTTGATCTTGGCTCATCCACATAGCCCGCAGGGCCAAGATGGC
>JAKATV010000155.1 GCA_021818565.1 Planctomycetota bacterium | reverse complement strand
GTAAAAATCCCGGCTTGCTTACCGATGTTCTGATCGACTCCTCCTGAACTTGCCTGCCGGAGCCGCAGAGCGGTAAACAGTTACCTACGAGCCTGCACCGACAGGCACCGGTGTTATTGCGTGAGCGAATTGTATGATACCGCTACCGCGGATGTTCAGCCATGGGCGGGCGTTTTCCTTAATTATCAGCAATGAAGGTTGGTTATCGCCAAAAAGCCGGATCACAAATCACGCCAGGAGTGCACCGCAACTCCGGATCGCATATAAGAATCGTCCCCGCCATAAATCAGGGCGGCGGGCGCGGTTGGACTTCCCGCAAGGTTACGCCAGAAATTCAGTCCGCCCATAAAGTCCGCGGCGATGGTTTCTCCGGATTTTATTTCAATGGGAAGCGGAAGTTCGCCGGTATCAACTAGAATATCCGCTTCGTGGCCCGTGGAATCCCGCCAGAAGTACAAGTCCGCTTCGACAGCGCGGTTGAAAAAACTCTTGATAAGTTCAGCGATGACAAAGCTCTCAAAAATTGCTCCGCGCAAAGCGTGACCGGCAAGGTCCGCGGGTGACTGAATCCGCAGGAGATAGCAGAGCAATCCGGTATCATAAAAGTAGAGTTTCGGACTTTTTATCAAACGCTTGCTGTAATTGCG
Organism: Planctomycetota bacterium; assembly: GCA_021818565.1. Taxonomy (GTDB): domain Bacteria; phylum Planctomycetota; class Phycisphaerae; order WQYP01; family WQYP01; genus JAMDCX01. The sequence continues at coordinate 9,348 of JAKATV010000155.1, read as the reverse complement.
GTGGTGGGGGCGCAGCTGATAAACGATGAAGCTTGCCTCAAGCAGTGCAAACCACCGGCGGGCGGTGGTGTGCGAAATGCCGCAGTCCGTTGCCAGAGAGGTCAGATTAAGTAGCTGTCCGGTTCGCCCCGCACATAACCGCAGGAAGCGATAAAACGCCTCGGTATCGCCGATATTCAGTACCTCCCGCACGTCGCGCTCGATGTAGGTTCGGACATAGTTCGCCAACCAATCGTCGGCGCTAATACCCCGGCCGTGTACGCGCGGATAAAGCCCGGTATGCAGGATTTCAAAAAGTTCTCCCTTGGCCCGGTTCCGATTCCTGTGCACCGTTCCCAGGGAGGCGGGACCGACCGCGTCATGCCGGGCCAACTCACAAAGCGCCAGCGGCAGCAGGTGCAGGACGGCACATCTGCCGGCCAGCGTCTGGCTGATGTTGTTCAACAGTAAAAAATTCTGGGAACCGGTGAGAATGAAATGTCCCGGTACGGGTGATTCATCAACGATTCCCTGAATGTAGGAAAATAGATCAGGGACACGCTGTACCTCGTCGAGAATAACCGGCCCCGGAAATTGCCGAAGAAATCCGAGCGGGTCCTCCATGGCAAAGCTCCGTTGATCGGGTGCTTCCAGAGAAACATAGTTCGCTTTTGGAAACGCGGATTTAACGAGCGTTGTTTTGCCGGATTGCCGCGGCCCGGTCAGCGTAATAACCGGGTAGTGTTGTGCGGCTTTCGCCAGGGGTGTCGCCATGTGCCGGGGAATCGTCATCGTCGTATCATACAGATTGAACATTGAATGTTCAATCTGCAAAGACAGGACAATTTAGCCCGATTGAGACCGTTGTGAAGCCCCAGCGAATTGTGAAGGAGCCCATTACAATGATCAGTAACCGATGATCACTGATCAATAACAGCGACTGGGTTGCGGCCCAGTGGAACAGAGCGGTAGAGTCCCGTCGCGCCGAGACTGGGACAAAAGAGCGCCTGTCGCCCAGACACATCTCCCTCCTGCGGTCACCTGTTCACCTATTGCCTTTTTTAGGCGCAGCTATACTCCGCGCGGCGATTGGTGATACTTGGTCACAAAGCCAAGAAAAGTATCTGTACCGTCGCCTCGCGCCGCGATCCCGCCTGCTTTTGCCGTGTTTTCGATGCAGGCAAGATGCCTGCGGTACAATGCATGGCATCGCCTGATTTGTCTCACTGAAGGCTGATCGCAGTATAACCAGCTCCGCGCCTTGCTTCAGAAATCTGCAGACGGCAATTAATCGCTAATTGGGGTCAGCCCGGCGGGTGCCGCTGTTATTATTTCGCGGCTTGATAAATCTCAGCCACTTTGGTCCAGTTGACCACTTCCCACCAATTGGTGATGTACTCGGGTCTGCGGTTTTGATATTTGAGGTAATAGGCGTGTTCCCATACGTCCAAGCCCATAATCGGCTTGCCCGACAGGCCGCAAACCGCCTCGCCCATCAGTGGATTATCCTGATTGGCGGTTGAGCCGATGGCCAGTTTGCCATTTTTCAGAACCAGCCAGGACCACCCTGAGCCAAAGCGTTTGGTCGCCGCTTCTCCGAAACGAGTCTTGAAATCAGCAAAGGATCCAAAGGTGGAGTTAATCGAGGCCGCCAAGTCGCCGGTCGGCTCGCCGCCGCCGCCTTTGCCCTTCGGGGCCATGATTTGCCAGAACATGCTGTGATTGGCATGGCCGCCGCCATTATTGCGCACGGCTGTACGCACGTCTTCGGGCACCGAAGCGAGATCGCCGATCAGCGCCTCCACGCTTTTGGTTTCTAACGCGGGCTTACCGGCGATGGCATTGTTTAGATTGGTTACATAACCACCATGATGCTTGCCATGGTGAATCTGCATGGTTTGTGTATCAATGACAGGTTCCAGTGCGCTAAAGTCATACGGTAACGAGGGAAGTTGAAACGCCATGATGGTACTCCTGAAAAATAATTTAGCCACTTACATGTGGCACTGTTTTCACCGTCTTTATTGTAGCACAATTCCACCCAGGTCAAGGTCATATCGCGCGGGGGAGGAAATTTACTGTGCTATGGAATAGTTGACGATTTTATCAGCCGATGAAAGCTGTACACTGTCCTTGCCGCCCTCGTGCACCGTGACGGTTTTGAGCCAGACGCGCATTTGGGCAGCGGAATGCGTCCAGATCAGCACATCGTATTGGGCCGGTCCAAGCTTAATGGGTTTATTCAGGGAACCCTGCGCGTTAAGCCTTGCCGCCGCCACGCGCTGACCCGCCAGTAACGGTTCGATGGTGCTTCGGAAGTAACTGCGCATGCGTGTGAGCGACGTATTGGTATTGGTACCCACCTGAGACGCCAATAATACCGGTAATATCTGCGACCACGGTGCATCATGATGCAATCGAAGATTCAAGGCATTTTGGTGGTACATGGTGGTCATGGTTGTATTGGGCGTTCCATTGATATTGGCTGCCGACCAGGGCGGCTTGCCGGCCGCAATGGCGCGGCGAATTCGTCCCAGTCTGGCTGATGCGGCTTGCATGGCAAACCGCACCGCGGCCATGCGCGTGCCGGAGGGGATGATCCACATGGTGACAGGGGCCGCTGAAAGATTCTTAGCGGCTAACTGCACCATAAGAGAAGAATTATTGTAAGGCAGTTGCGGATAAGCTGAGGCCCGAAGGGCTTCAAGTTTTTCGCTGGACATGCCCGTGAGGTCCACAATTGCCGTCTGCTTCATATGCAACGCCAAGGGGTGATCATTGGCGGGAATAAGGAATATCCAGTCTTGTATGACGCGCCGATGGCCATGCACGGTTCGGTAATCATCGACCATGGCATTGTTAAGTTTCACCGGCGTGTATTGGCGGCCATCCTTAAGATAGCCACTGGGAAAATACATTTTTCCGCCACGGGTGACCAATTGCACTTCTGCGGGGGTTAATCGGAAATAGCCCTGGTCCGAGCTTACATTGGGCTGGGTGCTGCCATGGTTTACTTCCGTGCGGACCAAAAGAGCCTGTTTTCCCGCCGCGGGAATCCCGTATCGCTTAACCATTGCCACCGGCAGCGGCCCGGCAAAGGGAACATGCAATAGACTTGGTGGAAGGGCTTTAGCTCCGGCGTATTGAACTGTGTAGCGGTCGGCATACCATTGCCGCAGGGGTTGCGGGTTGTATTTGCTGAAGGATTGTCCGCCCAGGCTTCGGCCGCTGACCATGCCCCAGAGGCTGGTAACAAAACCGTCCGGGTCCAGCCACAGTCCGCTTGGGGAATTGCTGGCCAAATCCGCCGCGGTGCTGTAGCGCGAATACCCCAGAATACTGCTCGGCAGCGGCAGCATCTGCACGCCCACCATCACCGAACCAACTAAAATCATGGCGGTAAAAAAGCCAAAAGTTCCCCCGACGATTCGCCCGGGCCACAGCGGCAATTCCACATCGCCACGAATCAGGTAATCAAAGGCGGTGCGAATAAGTGAAAAAGCCAGGAAAAACACCAATAGAAACGTAACGCCGTAAGCAAAATCAGGTCGATGGTTCAGAATCGGATTCGCCCAAGCCTGATAGACTCCCATGGCCAACGCGGAGGCAAAGAAACTGGCGCACAGCAGGAGTAATGCGGACAATGGTCCCTCATTGGCCATATACAGCGCAAAGAGAATGATGAATAACAGTACGATGAATTGAAGAATCATTGATGATCTTCCAATGCGCTACGGCGTTTGAATCGCAACCCGGCATGCAATTCGTACGCCTCTGTCACTTAACTGTCTCCAGCGGACGATCCGCCGGCCCGTGAGTTACCGGCACCGGGGGCACCAGCCTGACTTTGCCCCGGTATCTTGCCCGCCTGACTCGTATCTCCTTTGGAGGCACCCGTAGCGGCGGCTTTCGGTTTGGACGCCGACTTTTTATCCGGCGTGCACACGCGAATCACTTCCTGGATAGACGTAATTCCCAGAGCAAATTTTCTAAATCCATGCTCTACCATGAACATCATATTATTTTTACGCGACAAGGTGCGGATTTCTTCCACCGGCCGCCCGGTGGCGATAGCCCGGCGAATTTCGTCATTGATGATCAGAATTTCAAATACTCCGGTTTGCCCGCGATAACCCAGGCTGGCACAATCCGGACATTTTATTAAGTTTCCCTTTTGATCACGGGAGGGTTGAGTGTTGGCCTTAAACGCCGAGAGATCGCGACCGATGGGCAAATTCAGCTTGGCCAGCATCGCTTCATCGGGTTGATAAGCGATTTTGCATGTCGGGCAAAGCAGTCGCACCAGCCGCTGGGATATGATAGCCCGCAACGGCGCTGCGGCCACCTGATTGTCCGGCAAAACTTTACGCCATAGCTCCAGGGCGGTAATAGCATCGTTGGCTCGTAATCCAACATAAACACGATGCTCTTCACGCGAGTATTTTGCGATTAATTCCGCTGTTGCCGCGTCCGGGCATTGTGCCACCATGAGAATATGCGGGTCTTTCAGCATAAGGCTTTGCAATGCTTTTGAGTGGCTCGCGTTGGCCGCCGCGGGGTCGAATCGGGTTAAGGAGATGGATTCAAAATCAGCCCGCGGGTTAATTTCAAAGGTGTTAATGCTGGTCGTATACGCGTCATGGTTAGCCAACAAAGAATAAAGCGTGGTTGTCCGGCCCATGTGCGGGGGCGATGATACGATAATCAGCCCTTCGTTACCCTGTAGCACTTCGCGCAATGAGGTGAGTTGCTCGGATGACATGCCCAGATGATCCAGCGGCATTTTCCAGTTATCTTTGGCGTTTATCTGGAGCCATAGCCGTTCTCCGGCGGTTGTGCCGCTGGTATTGGCGGTCCAGTGGACCGCATTGTTGTCCGCGTCGCGGGTGGTAAATGCCGCCGATTGCGGCCGCCGCCGCTCTTCCAGCGAAAGGCCGGTAAGCTGTTTGACGGCTTGGATAAGCGGCTCGGCATTGGTGCGCTGCATTCCGGATTGGGGGTACGCCACGCCGTCGGTGCTGAAGGACATTTCATAAGCCTGCGCGGACGGCATTAGATCAATGCGCTGCGCCCGGTTTTCCAAGCCCTGTATCAGCAACTGATCCAGCAACACGACGCCGTTGTAGGCGGGATCTTCTACCGCCGGCAGATGCAGCGGCTTGCCGCCTTTCCCCTCATACCGCAAGCCCAACTGGGAAACAGACTTTTTTGCCCGCCGCCCGGCGGAAAACTGCTCCATGTGGCCGGAGATGACACCCAGCAGATCACCGGATGATCCCAGTACCTGTACGCGCGTCCGCCAGTAATACCCCAGCAAAGCGGCGGGAATAAATATGTTCAATACCAGTGCAAACCAGAAGTTTGGAACCAGCAGCCAGATCAGCAGGAGAATGGCAACCGATCCCAGTAATGTACCTTTCCATATCAGGGCGGGCTGTTCCGGCATATTAGGCAGGTCATTGTCAATCCAGACAAGAAAGCGTCCCCAGAGCACCAGAACGGCAACCGCCACCCCAACATAAATAATATTTACGTACATCAAAGCAATAATTCCTGCCTTCGTGCGTAGCTTCAGGCACCAAGCTATGCGCCGCCAAATGCAAAACTTACCATGATCCAGCTAATTACGCCAGAGATTTTTAATCGGAATCATCCTTGACTCTGTACCCGGTCCCCGCGCAACGGTACCTGCGGCAGAGGATTAACTCGTCCGGATACCCTTCATGCGCATACGCAATTCATCCGGATTGGGCGATGCAATATACGCCTCTTTGTGCGTAATGGTCTCGCTGGCCACAAGTTCGCAGAGCATGTCGTTAAAGTCAATCATCCCGGCTCCGCGCTCGGACCGGATCACCTGCGTTAATTCATTTTCCCGGCCTTCAAGAATATACTTTCTGACCGAAGGTGAATTTAACATGACCTCGACCACCGGGACCCGGCCAATGGCCGGATCAATGGCGGGCACCAGTTTTTGGAAAATAATGGCCTTCATATTGTTCGCGATAGCCTGGCGCATGTTCATGTGCATATCCGGAGGGAACAATTCCAGCACGCGGGTGATGGCACCGGGGGCACTGGCGGCGTGAATGGTGGAAAACACCATGTGCCCGGTTTCCGTGGCCTGTACCGCCGCCTGAAAGGTCAGGCGGTCACGCATTTCCCCGATCAAAATAACATCGGGGTCTTCACGCATCATGTAGCGGATCGCCATTTCAAAGCTTTCAACATCCAGACCGACTTCGCGCTGGTTGATAAACGCCTTCTGATCCACATAGGTGTATTCAATGGGATCTTCAATGGTGATAATATGGCAGGACCGCCGATCATTTACTTGCTGAAGCATCGCGGCGATGGTGGTGCTTTTGCCGCTGCCGGTGATGCCCGCCAGCATGACCAGTCCCTGCTCATTGTCCGCAATTTTTTCAAAAACTTCGGGCAGGTGCAGCTGCGCGAAATTTGGAATTTTCGGATTAATGCGCCGGGCCGCCAGGCTGATCATGCCGCGCTGACGAAAAATATTGACGCGGAACCGCTCAGTGGGGCCGATGGCGTAAGCGATATCCAGTGATCCGCGATGCACGAAATCATGCCACTGTTCTTCGGTGAGCATTTCCTTGACCATAGCTTCGATTTCCACGTTGCTTAGCGGTGTGCCGGTGGTCGGAAGCAGTCGACCGGATTTACGCACACGCGGCAGCACCTCGGCCTTAATGTGCAAATCGCTGCCTTCCACCTTGGTGACCACTTCAAAATATTTATGAATCTTCGGCGCTGCCGGGCGCTTGGCGGATTCAGCGACTTCAACTTTCGTACCCTGCGATTCTTTCGTCATGCGACTCATATCCTTATTACTAAAAAATAAAACTTACAACACACCCGCCTAAAAAGCCAGTGCATCCAGGGTTTTTAACCCCAGCATTTCCTTTGCGAAAAAGGGTTCCGCGAATCGGCGGCGAATGGTCCCGCCGAAATACCCGTTGATATTCTCCATGTAGGGAAGAATTTCCCATTGCCCAGCCGCGGGTCTTCCCGTACTGAACTGAGATTCATAACACCTTACAGCCCGGCGTTTAATATCCATGGTGTCCGAAACATCCACACAGAAAGAGGCCGGAAAATTAAACCGCAGGTGTGAGCAGAAATAGTAGATTAATCGTGTTGGATAAAAGGGTTCGCCGGGAATGTCGGATTTTGTCAGCTTGGCGTCAAACCGGGCATCTTCAGCAATTTTGGTCACTTGCCGATGGTCCGGGTGGGCGTCATCGGAATACGGAAGAAAGATGATGTCCGGTCGAAGGCGACGAAACACGGCTGCCGTGGCATGGCGTGCCGCCAGGCTCCAGGTCACTTCACGGTTTTTCAGGCCCAGCGGAACGCGGTTGGCTCCCAAAATTTTCGCGGCGGCGGCGGATTCCGCAGCCCGCGTTTCCGGTGTGCCAAAGGGCGTGGGCTCTCCGTTGGTCATGTCCAGCAGCGTCACGCAATGGTTCTGGCGCGTCAGCAGCGCAATAGTGGCGCCCATGGCGATTTCCTGATCATCGGGATGGGGTCCAATTACCAGAATATTCATAGCATTAAGCCCAATTAGCGCGGCGGGAGTTCATTTCCATAGTACGGTAAGTAGCATTGCGTCAGCGGGATTCAAACGATTTCCAGTGCTGATTGCGCGGCCCGATATATTCCGCGCGGGGACGAATCAGCTTGTTGTTTGAATATTGCTCCAGAATGTGGGCAATCCACCCACTGGTGCGGCTGATGGCGAAAATCGGAGTAAAAAGATCGGCCGGTATATGAAGGTAGTGATACACGGACGCGCTGTAAAAATCGACATTCGGCTTCAAATTTTTTGTTCGCACCACCAGGTCTTCGATGCGCACCGACATTTCATACCAGCGTTGCTGCCCGGTCAGCGTGCCCAGTTGGCGCGACATTTCCTTTAAATGCCGCGCGCGCGGATCGCCGTTTTTGTAGACCGCGTGTCCAAAACCCATAATTTTTTCGTGGTTGTCCAACTTCGCCCGGATATAGGCGTCCACAGTGTCCGGATTGCCGATTTCATTAAGCATCCGCATGACCTGTTCATTGGCACCGCCGTGCAGCGGGCCTTTTAAGGCGCAAATGGCGGCCACCAGCGCCGAGTGCATGTCTGTCAGGGTGCCTGCCGCCACGCGCGCGGCAAACGTGCTGGCATTTAATTCATGATCAGCATGAAGAATATAAGCTTTGTCCAAAGCGCGTGTGGCCAAAGGTTCGGGTGAACGCCCGGTGAGCATATATAAAAAATTGGCCGCCAGATTTAAATCCCGTCGGGGTGCCAGAGGTTCGCGATCATTGCGGATGCGATCATAGGCCGCTACCACGCCGGCCATTTGCCCCAGAATGCGCAGCGATTTTCGCTGGTTGGCCGCCGCGGACATATCTTCTGATTCCGCGTCAAACATGGCCATGGCGCTGGCGGCGGTGCGTAGAGCTTCCATCGGCGTGCTGCGCCGGGGGAAGGATTTCATCATGGCCAGCAACCCTTCAGGCAATTGTGCCTGCTCGGCAATGGATTGGCGTAAATCGTCCAGTTCGCCGCGCGTTGGAAGCCGTCCGTTCCAAAGCAGAAATACCACTTCTTCAAACGTGGAATTTTCCGCCAGTTCATCGATGGAAATACCGCGATAAGTCAACACGCCGTTTTCAATGGAGCAAATGGAGGAACTTAACGCCACGATGTCGCGCAGGCCTCCACTGGTTGCGGCAACGGTAGTCACTGGGGTCTGGGTCATACGATTACTCCTGAACGCACATCAGAGAACCTAATAATACACACTGCAAGGGGAATCGTATAGTTTTCAGCGCAATAAAAAAGCCGTGTGGAGGAGGGTAGGTCCACACGGCCTGGCGGAGGAGGAAACGAGTTTAAGTGATAGTGTATGGTGCAGATCACGCCAGCACAGACCTCCACGTTGTGCCCGGGAAGCGGCGGGCCTGCGCCATACACAATCCATATTCACTTGTCATATTCGGGCACCGTTCCATTCTTTCGGCCCCGAGTTTCTTGCACTCTCTATCACTCCCGCGGTCCTTGCCGCACGCAAGGAGCCTGTCCGAGTCATCGCCGGGTTGCGACGGCGTGATTTTTGGCATCCATCAAGCAGCGGCGTCGATGGCGTACCTGACACGGATGGTACTCCGAGGAGCCGCGCCGCAGAGGGAGGCCAAAAAGCACACCGCCCTGCGGGTGGGCCTGAAATGCCCCGTCTGCTTTGTTGTCGGATCTCGCAGACTCATTATTAAGAGTCGGCTCGATCCTCCGCCGCACATACGGGACATTTCAGCCCCATCGCAATCCTGGCCATTACTCGGTCAGGCTCCTGGATA
>JAKATV010000280.1 GCA_021818565.1 Planctomycetota bacterium | reverse complement strand
CCTGCACTTCGTGGCGCTAGAGGTGGTCAAGACGGCGGTACCCCAAAAGGGATTGCCCGTCCAGGGAGCCAATAACACATGGGGGAGGCTCAGGCTCTCGCAAAAGGAAATTATTTCCAGGTCGCGTTACGAGTTCTGGGGAGATGGGTGGCTGTTCCGCATTGACTACGCGCAATCCCAGCCCGGGATTGGAGCGGTTAATCAATGCACCGCTTGGAACGGTCGCCAATTCCAAACATTCGATCCCGTGTCAAGGATCCTCCGATTGTGGCCAAGTGAGCCTAGGAAGTATATAGGCATACTGCCCGAACTGAATCCGATACTGACCCCGCTGGAGTTTGCTCAACCCCCAAAGGCCGAAGCAGCTACGCCTTGGCTGAACTGGCTGACCTTTAACCGTCTTCGGCAACATCTTGGCTCGATCCTTACCAGGTGCGATGCGGTCCGGATCATTGCAAAACCGCCAGGAGGAAATGGACTGTGGGGCAAAATACAAGGGTCCTGTCGTGGCATGCCGACGATTTACGAGATGCGGGTATCGCGCAGATCGCCACACCTAATCATTGGGGTTCGCTCGAAAGTGTCGAGATTTGCCTGGTCGGAGATTAAAATCGCATATGAGCGGTTCAGGGTAGGTTCCCGATTAATCTGGCTTCCCAAAAGGATTACGTCCCTCGGCAAGAAAACTCTTAATGAGCGTTTCAAGGATATGCAGGTCGGGGAGCGCTTTCCCCCTTCTGTCTACACCATCGACTTTAAGCAGGCGCGACTGATTATGATGGGGGTGACGGGAAAGGTTATCAATACCACGCCAGTGAGGTAGGGCGGGCAGCCCGATGGCTTTGGTGCCGTGGGTTTTGCAAAATTTTACGAAAGGAGATTTGTTCAGTGACTTCAATCAAAATTAAATCCTTGGGCGCGTTTGTCATCTCAGTCTTGTACTTGGCGTCAGGCGGTGGCGTGATGATCGGTGCCGTCCCGCCGCAGGCGCATGTGCCCCCTTTGAAGGAGCACGCCGGTACTGAGATAATAGGCCTTGGTGATTTGCTCCCTGGCATTCTCGTCAGCCGAAGCGTCGGAATTCACAACGGGCACGCCGGCCCATTGCGCATCACTCGCGCTATCACCTCTTGCGGCTGCACCCAGGCAAGGCTCTCGCGCAAATTGATCCCGGCCGGAGCCTCAGCCACCTTGAATTTTAGGGTCGCCATCCGGCCATGGGCCGGTACCGAGCAGGTTGCGATATTGGTCGCTGGTACGTGGGGAAAGCGGATTCCTTGGCGGCGTGAGGTGCTGGTCCGGTATCACGCCCGGCGGATGCTACGGATTTCTCTGAAGGGGAGGGAGGCATTGGAATCACAGGACTATCTTAACCTTGGAACTTTGCGAGGACATGCAGCCGAAAACTAAGGAGTCAATTAAATGCGCATAATTATACTCACCGGGATCGGCCTGCCATTGATGGCTGTGATTGGAAGCGGGGGCTTAGGATTTGCCCGATCGGCACCTTCCGAATTTCGAGTTCCCAAGATATTGTCGCGTACGGCAGCCGCGCTGGGGCAGACCGGCCATCCATCTCCCCCGCTGGCCATGCGGACCTTTCGATTGGTGGAACAGGCCATTGCGGCGGTGAATCCGCACGCAGAGCGGCAATCGCCGAGATTCCACAGGCTAATCGATGCCCTCGTGCTGGAAATCAATGCCGGCGCGTTGCCGCCGGGATTTTTGTGGAAGCGGTTCCTCGGACAATCGCAGGTTAAGAACCATTGGAATGTGCCGCAACTGACCGTGGCCCCAGCCGCGCGGCGCGGCACGTTTAAGTTTCAGATTGCCAGCTACAACGAGATGCTTATCTGGGCGCAGCCGTATTTGGTGAAGAAAGCCGCGGGATCATCGCAGGCGCTCGAGCGAGACGGAAAGGCGTTGATCCGTCTGGACATGGAAGATCTTTTTTTCCCATGGGTCACGGCCGGCGCGCAGTACTCAGAAAAGCAACTGCACAGCCGCCGTCTGCGCCAGTGGCAAATAACCAGTCCGTCCATCCATGCCATTACGCTGAACACCGAAGTGAGGGGGCTATTTCACAGTTATTACAGAAGCCTTGTGCGGGTGAGCAATTACTTCGCCACCACACCTACTCTCAAGCCGATGCAAGCCCTGATCAACAGGAGCGACAATCGCCTCCCGTACGCGGATGTAGCACATGTTCTGGCGGGCGTTACGGGATTGCGGAGACGCATCGGCAAGGAGCAGTATTACAACCGATGGATGCTGGCGAACTTACTGTGGAAATTTCTGTGTCTGGCCAAGGCACGGCATAACAAGCCAGCGGCTATACAAATTGAAACCTATATTAAATCGTGGAAAAATCGGACCAAACGGTGGTATTTGCGGCGTTGGCTTTCCGAAGCGCTTACGGTGCCAGGGAAGGCCCCGTGGCGTGTCTGGAGTCCTCCGATAGAAGTGCGCCTGCTGCACAAACCATGAAAACACGGTTCGTGCCCGGCGGGGCCATGGTGCTTCGGCGGGTGGTGCGGACGAGGCTGACAGCGTTGGTTTTGAAAGGGCGAACGGCAATGGCTAAAAGAATAGTTATCGTGGTGGTTCGTGCTCTGACAATCCTCGTCGGGGCGGTTTTTATCATAGCTGCCCTGAGCAAGGCCATATTTCCACCGAGGTATCTTACGGTGTTTGGCCAGTTGGAGCGTACGCATCCATGGTTGGCGGGAAGCATTATTGGCGTTGAGGTTGCGCTCGGGGCGTGGTTGTTGATCGGTTGGCGGCGAGGTGCCGCATCTCTACTGGTGTTGCTGCTATTGGCGATTTTTTCCGGTGCCATTATCCACGACATGTACCAGCATTACCCGCAGCCGTGCGGTTGTTTCGGCGCGGCCTGGCAACAAGCCCATGAGCCGACGGTGATCGAGCGAGGCCTTACGATATCCCTGGTACGCAATGCGCTGTTGGCTATGGGGGCGGCGGTTGTTTTATTGACTGTTCCAGACCACAGCCACGGCGGTGCCGAGCCACCTGCATCCAGCGTCCAGCCACATGACCCTTCGGCAATTGGAGAGGATGGCCCAACGTGTAAATAGGACCTGGGTTACGCGGAACTTGGAAACCGAGGTTATTTATTTATGAATAAGAGCGCCACTGAAAACTGGAGATTGAAATTCGCCGCCTTCTCCCTCACGGAACTGCTGGTGGTATTATCCGTCATCGCCCTGTTAATTTCCCTGCTGCTGCCGGCTCTGGCCAAGGCCAGACAAAGCGCGGAAGCGGTGGTATGTGAAAGCAATATCCGGCAACTGCTGACAGGATTGCGCGAATATGTGCAGTCCGACAACGGGTATTTCCCGCTTAACGGCATCCTGTTTCCACATGTGGCCATGTTTCCGCCGTATTCCGATGCTGCGGGCGGCGCGGACTACACGCTCCAGCAGGTATGGGGTACTACCGCAGATTACAACCTTTATTACGGCGCGTTGTATCCATTCATGGCGGGGATACCACAGGCACCGCCCGTGCCCGATCTGTTGGCTCCCAACGGTCCCAACACGGGCGGTGGTATTGCGACAACTTTGGACCTGAACCCGACGGTGGATAAATTCGCACGGATATTCATGTGTCCGATGGATAATGGCATGCGCGCAGGCAGCGACGCGGTGCGCCTGGCCCCCGATGGACGGACGGTGTTGGTCGGGAGCGGCCCCGGCGGTTTCTGGAGCTATACAACCAATGCCATATTGAACTCCCAAGCCGGAGTGTTGGGGCAGATTTACGGCACGGGGGCCGGTAACAGCACCGCCTTCAGCGTCCCGTGGACGTACCCGCTGCGCGACGCCACGATCACCAATCCGGAATTCGTGGTTTTTATTGAGGAATCGGCCCGGAAATCCATGTTCAACGATGAGGTCATCGACCCGGTCGGCTACGACAGCCACGACTGGCTTTCCTCGCGGCACGATGGTGGCGGCAATCTTGGCTTCTGGGACGGGCATGTGGAATGGATGTCGCAGGTGCAATACGCTTCGGTACCCGATCCGACGCTTAACGCCTCCGGCCCGGCGGCTCTGGCGGTGGCCATGCAATGCCCGGTCTTTCGGATGTTTATTCCTGATGCGCGGTAGAGCGCTCGCCAAGGCCGCGACCGATCCTGGTCGGAATCGCATGTTGTGGCGTTGCGCATGCATCGTGCGTTTCACCGCCGGCAAAGCCGGCGGCCATATAATGAAAGCGAGGCGGCTATGAAAGTTGGAATTGTCATATCGCGGATGGCGGCGTTGCTTTTAATTGCGACGGTTTTGTTGATGGGTGAAACCGCCCGCGCCGCCGGGGCGGATTTGAATCCGGCGTACCGGCAAATTGCGGCGGAACTGGGTTCCGCCGGCCCGGCATCGGTGGACCTGGCCGAAGCGGACATCCGGAACATGGTGAAATACCACGCCCTGTCCTGCCGCCGCCAGCTCCGCCGCAGTTGGCTGCCGGAGTTGATGGAGAAGCGGCAGTATCAATTCGTGGCCGAAATCGCACGCCGGGAAATTTTCAACACGCCCGCGTGGCCGGCGAATATTCAGCGGGCGCTGAGATTTCGCATTGCGGCGTTGCTGGCGCTGGGCCAGTCCCGGGAGGCTCTGGCGGAGGCGAAAAGCCTGTTTAACGAATGCACAATGCGCAACACGGGGGCGGCGTTGTCCATCGTCGCCCGGTGTCTGCGGGCGGCTTTACCGGATGGGGCCGCGGAATCGCGCCGGCTGAAACGTGAACAGATCGCCGGTGCCAAGGCACCCCAGCCCGGAACGCAGGCGGCAACCTGCGCCGTGTTGTCCGGCATCAAGGTGGATGCCGCACCCTACCTTATGCGGGCGTGGAGCCGTCTCGGCCAGGGTTATTACGATCTGATGGGCCGGGGGGATTTGCTGCTGCTGGCGGATAAGCCGAAGGCGGCGATGGTTTGTTTCCTAAGCGCGTATGCGGCGTCGGAACAGGCTTGGCAATTGACTCAGGCGGCGGGGCGCATCGCGGCGTGCATCAAAGCGGAGGATGGCACGATCGGGAGGGCCAATGCCTGGGTGGATAAGACGCGGCGCTGACCGGCCGCGCGGCGCTCAATGATAGCCATCGGGACTTCAACGAACGATGAAGAAAAGCAAGGAACGTCATGTAACTTTGCTCGTTGATCAGATGTTCATTGGCATGTGAAATACTCGCAACTTCCTTATTCTCCTTTAACGGAGTCGAATCATGCGAATCAAATTCACGCCAGCTCGGATAACGGTATTCTTGACCGTCGCTTTTCTTACCGCGCCACTGGTTGCGGTAACACCGATCCTAGCCCGGCCCGACGCGCGGCAAATCCGTATGCGGGCGTGGGCGGCGAGTTTGGTACCGCAACTGACCGGCGCTGGCTCCACAGCCCGAAAAATGGCGCTGGCGTTAATCAGCAAGCGTTTGCGGGCAACTCCCGATGCCACCGCGGTACTGGTCTACCAATACTGGCTGGGGCCACTTATGGCCGGTGGGCATTATCGCACCGTGGCGAGGCTGGCACGGCAAGGTGTTCTGGCGGTACCGGCGAATCCGGGCGCGTTGGATCATCTACTGATTTTCCGCATTCAGGCGCTGGCGGCATTGGGCAGGGAACACGCCGCACTCCGGAACGCCAAAAGCCTCTTTGATGTCTGCCCGCTGTGGGGTACCGCCACGGCACTGGTGATCCTGGAGCAACGCCTGTACGCGGTGTACTGGCATGATCCGGGAGTTGTGCAACAGTTCCGGCGGGAGGAACTTTCCGGGGCGGCCATACCCGCCGATCGCCACGAGCCAGTCACACGGTCGGGGGTGTTGGCGTCGATTCGGGTGAACGCGAAGCCGTACCTGGATCGACTCCAGCGCGTTGGGGGCCACGGAACCAGAGCGTGGATGGAAAAGGGCGACTTGCTGCTGCTGGCGGATAAGCCGCGGGAAGCCATCAAATATTTCCGGGAGGTGGCGGCGATGGCGCGCAATCAGCGGGACTTTTTGTTTGACGAAAATAACGTTTGCCGGGCGATCAAGGCCGAGGATGGAACCATTGGTCGGGCCAACGCGCATCTGATCGCGGTGGTGCGGGAAATGCCGCGATAAGCGGAATTTTGAAAAACGGTGTTTGCGGTGCAGGCCGGTAGCGGAAATAGCTACGTAACTGGCCGCTTCCGAACTCGTGCTGCCGCAAACTTGGAATGACGAAAATTGTCACCCTAAATGACGCAATTTGGGACTGTCCTGATTTTCGTCAATGAGTATAGTTTCATAAGTCGCAACTTGTTCGCGAATCTTTAAGCTGGCGCGGGTGGTCGAAACAGGAGTATGCGTATGCTGAAATTGAGAACTTCGGGCCACGGCGGAATGCGGAACGCGTATCCTCCCATGCTTCGCTTTGTGATTGCCGGCTTGGTGCTGGCGATCGTGGCTTTCGGCCCGGCCAACGGCACGCTCCAGGCCGCTGCCGGCACCAAACTGATCGGCGTGACGCGCACGGTGCGGTTGCTCGACAGCCACTGGGTGATCGATAAAATGCCGGATTTTAATCGCTGGAAACGCACTGCGGTGCTGAATCCTTCAGAAATTAAGCAATTGCACTGCCCTTGGCCCGCCGGTGTGTGGAGCCCTGTGCAGTTGCCTGATGATTACATTGTGGCGGGAAAATTTACGCACCGTGGCAGGAAGTACAACTATGGAGACCTTCACGCGTTGCACGGCTACCTGCCGGTATATCCGGCGTGGTATCGGCGGACGTTCAAAGTGCCGGCCACAGCGCGTGGTAAGACCATCTGGTTGAATTTTGGCGGGGTGTATCGGGACGCCGTGGTATTTATTAACGGTAAATTGGTGGGCCAGCATCCCAGCGGATATACCGGTTTCCGATACAACATTGGTAAGTTCCTGCATTACGGCCGTCCTAATATCCTGGCGGTGTTTGTCGATCCGCGTTTCTTTGAGGGTTGGTGGTATGAAGGAGGCGGTATCTACCGTCATGTGCGCCTGATCATTACTGACAAACTCCATGTTGCCCCCTGGGGCACGTTTGTCATCAGCAAGGTACCGGGGCAAATTCATTATGGTTCCCCCGCAGGGGATCATGCGTATGCCGAATTGACGATTCAAACCACGGTGGATAATGCCCATCGGACAGGTCGGCAATTTACACTCTTATCACAAATTGTCAGCCCGACAGGCAAGGTGCTGGCGACGATTTCCAGTCCTGAGGGCTTGGCCGCCGGCGGACGAAAGACATTTATCCAACATGCCGGCATACGCAACGCCGCGTTATGGTCATTAAAACATTGCAATTTATATCATCTGATCACACACTTGCAGGTCCAGGGCCAAACGGTCGATGATAAGCGCACCACCTTCGGCATACGCACACTGCGTTTTGACCCGAATCATGGATTCTTCCTGGACGGCAGGCATGTGGAGATCAAGGGTACATGCAACCACCAGGATTTTCCTGCGGTGGGCATTGGCGCACCGGATGATCTCTGGCCTTGGCGGATCGCCAAGCTCAAGGCGATGGGATCTAATGCTTATCGCACCGCTCACAATCCCTTGGCGTCGGCTTTCTACCGCGCCTGCGACCACATGGGGATGCTGGTGATGGATGAGAACCGGCATCTGGGCGATGTATACACCGCCAAAACACCGATGGGTGCGCCTTATTCCAATTTGTCTGACCTGAAATGGATGATTCTGGCACAGCGAAACGATCCCTGCGTGATTTTCTGGTCCATGTGCAATGAAGAGCCATTGCAGGGCAAAGCCTATGGTGCCAAAATCTTTGCAGCCATGAAGGCGCTGGTACACCGGCTTGATCCAACACGCCCGGTAACCTGCGCCATGAGCGGCGGTTACAACAAAACAGGTTTTTTCAGCGTGGAAAATCTGCTGGGCATTAATTACCACACCTACAGCTACCCCGCCATCCATCGGCTCATGCCTGACAAAATGATATTTGGCAGTGAAGACGTCAATATCTTCAGTGCCCGTGGGGTGCGGGTGACCAGCCGACAGACCGGGCTTGTGAATGATTATGGCAGTGCGCCGCGGATGTGGAATAAACATCGACGGTTCAACTACATGGGTGGCCGTAACCCATGGACCACGCTTATTCCGGTTATGGAGCATCCATTTGTGGCGGGTGCATTTGTCTGGACCGGGTTTAATTATCGCGGAGAACCCAATCCCTTCGGCTGGCCGGATATCAGCAGCAACACCGGCGACATGGACCTGTGCGGTTTTCCCAAGGCGGTCTACTATTACTGGCGGGCTTGGTGGAAAAAGAAACCTTCTGTTTACATCTTCCCGGCTTGGACTTTCCCCCGGTCCATGCAGGGACATCCGATTCTGATTCGCTGTTATTCCAATTGCCACCGCGTGGGCTTATTCCTCAACGGTAAAAGTCTCGGCGTCAAACGCATGCCCAAGTATAAATATCTGGATTGGAATGTGCCGTATGCGGCCGGTACGCTTACCGCGCAAGGCTATGACGGCAACCGTGTCGTGGCCCGGTATTCCACACAAACCGCAGGACCGGCGGCATCGTTGCAACTGCGGAATCAGGTGGCCGGCCTTTCCGCCGACGGGGAAAGCATCGCTCCGATTGCGGTCACGGTGCAAGATGCTCACGGTACGATGGTACCCGATGCGCATAACATGATACGCTTTACCATTTCCGGCCCCGGATCCATTGCCGGTGTCAATAATGGAAATCCCACGAGTCATGAATCCAATGTGGGGCATCAGGTGCGAGCCTTTAACGGCCTGTGCATGGTGATGGTACGGGCAGCCGATCATCCGGGAACCATTACCCTTACCGCCAAAGCGCACGGACTGCCCGCGGCATCGCTGACGATTCATACTGTCAGCAATGCGCGGACCATGGCGCACTGAAGGTTCAGAAGCGCAATATGGAACTGCAATCGGATGAATATCCGGGGCTTATCTCTTTATCGGAGGTACATCTACCATGGTTATAGAAAATGATTCGGTCGCTACCATAAAAAGTGCGGCGGGCGGCCAAGGCGGTACCAGGCGGAATTTTTTGATCACATCGGCGTTGGCTGCGGCCTCTCCGCTGCTTAATAAGTCCCGGCCCGCGGTTGCGGCGATGGCGGATGCGTCCGACGCTCCATCAAGACCGGTCCGACAGCCTAACATCCTGATGGTTATCTCAGATCAATTTCGCTCCGATTTTATTTGTGCCGCCAGTCAGAACTCCATGGCTCTTACACCGAATCTCGATGCGATGTACCGTCGTGGAACTGTGTTTCAGAACGCCATGACCAATCAGCCGTTGTGTTCCCCATCCCGCGCGTGCCTGTTTACCGGGCAATATGCGACCCAAACCGGTCTCTGGCGGCTTCAATTGGGTTTGCGCCCCGATGCCGTGACGCTCGGAACGCTCCTGGGAAAAGCCGGATACAGCACCAATTACATCGGCAAATGGCATCTGGCACCGAATCCGGGCCGAAAGGGCAAGGGGCCTGTTCCGCCCGAATATCGGTACGGCTTCACCGGTTTCTGGTTGGCGGCGAACGTTCCTGAGGTCAGCACAAAGCCTTACGACAGTCAATTCTGGGATAACGCCGGCAACCCGGTACACTATGGAGAAGATGTATATCGCGTTGATTTTTTAACGGACCAGGCGGAGACATTCCTGCGTCAGAAGCATGACAAGCCATTCTTCCTGGTGCTGTCGCAATTGGAACCTCATCAACAGAATGGCAGTGGTTTTGTGCCTCCACGGGGATTTGCCGAAAAATTGCGCAACCCGTACGTGCCGCCCGATCTTCGTCCACTGCCGGGCGACTGGCCCCATACGCTTAATAAATATTACGGAGATTGTAAAGCGATTGATGATTCCATGGGTCGAATATTCAAAACCCTCAAGGAACAAAATCTGGATCAGAACACCATTGTCATGTTTCTTAGTGATCATGGTTGTCACTTCCGCACGCGGAATACCGAATACAAGCGAAGTCCGCATGATAGTTCCATTCATATTCCACTGATGATTCAGGGTCCGGGATTTGACAACAGCCGGACGATTCCACAACTG
>JAKATV010000135.1 GCA_021818565.1 Planctomycetota bacterium | reverse complement strand
CATGATATTCGGGCGTTGCGCGACGTGGTAGGAGCCATTCCGGTGGCCGGTTTTTTTTGTGCCGGCGAATTAGGCCCGGTGGGGGGGCGCAATTTTATTCACGGACAAACCGCCATTATCGCTCTGTTCCGGTAAATAATTACTTTTTCCAGGATACCGCACCTTATGACCGCACCAGGTTCTCCACCGCATGAAATTGAAATAAAGCTTAGAGTTGCTGAGGATTATGAACTCATGTCCCAGCGTCTCTGTGACGCGGGGGCACACTATATTCGAGATGTTCGGGAAACAAATATCTTTTTTGACACCGCCGATGGCCAATTGCGCACGGCCCGCGCCGCATTGCGGCTGCGGCATCAGATAACCCGTGAAGGTCAGGCGCTGCCCAGCGTTGTCACGTGGAAAGGCCCTCGTACTATGGCCCAGGTCAGCAGCCGACCGTCCGTTGATTTTTACGCCCAGCCGCCGGAAATGGCGGAATTATTATTTACCACGCTGGGGTATGTGAAGTTCATGGAGTTTCAAAAACGACGCCGCAGTTATGAATTTCGCGGCTGTCTGGTGGAACTGGATGAAATGCCGGTGTTCGGCTTGTTTTTGGAAATCGAAGCGCCCACCGAGGCGGCGGTGATTAAAGCGCGCCATGACTTGGCGCTGGATGATTTACCGGTTGAAGAAACCAGCTATTTCGCCATGGTGCGAAACTATTTACAGCAACATCCGGAACTCAACGGCCGACTGCATTTTCCACAACCGAAGTGATTGCCGGATTCGTCCCTATTTCAAGCCCGTGGTGGCGATACCGCGGATAAATGTTTTTTGTGCCAGAAAAAATAGCACCAGCACGGGCGCAATAATTAGTACCGATGCCGCCATCAGCAGATTATAACTTGTCCCGCCGGACCGGCTCTGATATACCTGCAACGCCACCGATAGCGTAAAACTGCTTTGATGCGTTAAATATACCAAGGGTCCCAGGAAATTATTCCATGCGCCCATAAATGAAAATAATCCCACCACCAGCAGCGCCGGGCGCGTCAGCGGCAGCATAATCCGCCACCATATTCCAAAGTGGGAACACCCATCCATCAACGCCGCCTCGGAAAGTTCGCGGGGAATGGTCAAATAGAATTGCCGCAGGAGAAAAATGAAAAACGGAATGCCGAAAAACGCCGGCACCCACAGCGGCAAATTTGTACCAATCCAGCCCAATTCCCGGAAAATCCGATACAGCGGCACCATAAACACCGGAAACGGAATCATCATCGATGCCAGCACAATGCCAAAAACCAGCCCCCGGCCCCGCCAGCGGATTTTCGCCAAACTGTACGCCACCAACGAAGATGACAACATCGCCCCCAGGGCGCTCAAGGACGCGATAATTAAAGTATTTCGCGCAAAAAGGGAAAAATCAAATTGCGGATCACCCAGCACATGTCGGTAGTTTTGCCAGCGCAGCGGATGTGGAATAATCACCGGGGGAATCTGCACCGCCTGCACTTCCCGCTTCAAACTCGTATCAATCATCCAAAGCAGGGGCGCGGCATACGCGGCGGCGGCCAGCAGCAAAAGAAGATGCGTCAGCAGGCGTTGCTTACGATTCATGCGTAGTAGACCCACTTTCTGGCCGAGGCAAACGCCAATGCCGTCAGGAAAAGAATGATCAGCAGTTGAATCCACGCCATCGCGCAGGCCGGCCCCATCCGCAACTGATTAAACGCCGCCTCAAATATATACATGCTGTAAAAAAGTGTGGAGCGCCCCGGTCCGCCGCCGGTCATCACGTAGGGCACATCAAATATCTGCCAGCTACCGATGATGCCCATAATTAAATTAAAAAATATCACCGGTGACAGCATCGGCAGCGTGATATGAAAAAAACGGTGAATCGCGCCGGCACCGTCCATCTCGGCCGCTTCGTGCAACTCACGCGGGACATCCTGCAGCCCCGCGAGAAATATCACCACCGTCTGGCCAACGCCCCAGAAACTGATAAAAATAATCGCCGCCATCGCCCAGTGCGGATCACCCAGCCATACCGGTGCTGTGATGTGCCGCAGTGATTCAACAGTGGCTTGGCCGGCCCCCAGAGCGCCGGCCAGCGGGGCAAGTATCCGCCGTCCCAGCGTATGTAACATCGGCCGAAGTGCCGCATTAATCAGGCCCTTGTCCGCATTAAACAGCCATTGCCAGATCAGGGCCGACGCCACCAGCGGCACCAGCGACGGCATAAATACAATCGTGCGGTAAATGCCCGCGCTGCGCACGGGTTGATTCAGCAGCAGCGCCAGCAACAGGCTTAATGCCAGCGTAAAGGGAACGGAAATCGCCGCGTAAATAATGGTGTTCCATAACGCCGTGTGAAATGCGTGGTCCGTTAATAGATGCCGGTAATTCGTCCAGCCGATCCATATCGCCGGCTGCAACATGCTGTAATTGCAGAAGCTGTAATACAAACTCATCGCCAGCGGGTACACCAGAAACGCCGCCACACCAATAAGATACGGTGCCGCAAACGCCATCCCCGCCAACTGCTCACGTCGGGTAATGCGTTCCCTCATCGCCGCAACTCCTGCTTGATGCGCAGCTTCGCGAGATGATTTTCCCGTTGCACCCACTGATCCGCCAGAAATTGTGCGTGGCGAAGCTGATCAATCACCGACGCACCCATCCAGATACGATTGGCCATGACGGTCATTTGCAAATTCACCCGCGGCCAGATCGGACTTGGTGGCAGCGACTGCACATTAGGATTGCGCGATATGCGGTCAAATACACGGATATATGGGTTGGGATTCCGCCGTATGTATTGCGCACTGGTCTTCATCAGCGGGGAGGGCTTGGCCTGCTTGTCATTGAGATATTCCAGATTTTTCTGCTGAATAAAAAATTTCAGCACCTGCAACGCCGCCTTCACATGCCTGGCACCCCGCGGAATAACCCAGATGTCACAGTCCCCAAACGTCGCTGCGCCCGGCGGACCAAAGCTCGTGGGAAATGGTGCCACGCCATAATGCCCGATGAGTTCCGGATTGTTGCGATTAATAAAATTTGCCAGAAACGGCCCCTGCAATTCCATGGCAACCTGCCCGTCGATAAATGGATTCAGCGGCGAATTAAACTGTCCGAATCCGCTTTGAAAGCTGTCCACCTCCTGATATCCCAGCCGCTTGGAAAAACTCTGCAGCCATCGATATGCCGCAAGTTCCTGCGGCGTATCAATCCGGAAATACCCGGTCTTAAAATTGTAAATGTGATTGCCAAAATAAATGCCCCAATCCGAGGCGTACCAGTTCGGCTCCATGGGCAGAAACCCCGCCCGTTGAATCGTGCCGTCCGGCTTGATAACCGTCAATCGCGCCGCCATGTCCGCAAGTTGTTTCAGGGTTGTTGGCGGCTTGTTGGGGTTCAGCCCCGCTTGGGCAAAAAGCAGCTTATTCCAATACAGGGCGTTGGGGTCCGTCGTAGCCGGCAGCCCATACAATCGGCCGTAGGGGGCGCAAAGTTTCCATGCGAAGGGCACAAAAGTGTGATCCGTTACCACATGATGCCGCACCAGCGTATCCAGTGAAGTTAGGGCATGATAGGAAATAAATTGCCCCATAATCCCCGACCAGATCGTGACTAAATCAGGCGGGTCGCCCCCGGCTGTGGAAATCAACGTTTTGATATTCACATTACTGACTTCCACCATATTGATAAATATATGGTGCTGCGAGGTATTGAATTCATTGACAATATGTTCCATTGCCCGGCCTTCAAAGCCGGTCCATTCTTCCCAATAGCTTACGACAACGCGATGATGAATCGGTGCGCCGTCTGGGAGAATATGCGTGCTGGGCCGGTCGCCGAAGACGAACATCGCTGCCGCGCCGATGGCCACCATCGCAATGGCAACCCGATGCGCCGCCCGCGCAAACCGCGATGATTCCTGTGCTTCCATGCGATCGCCTTATTGTTTTGTAATAATCTCCATGCCATTCATATAAGGCCGCAGCGCTTCCGGTACGCGGACCGCACCCTCGGCCGTTTGATACAGCTCCAGAATCGGAATCAAAATCCGCGGGCTGGCCGCCACCGTGTTATTCAGCGTATGGCAGTACTGCACCTTTCCCTGTGTATCACGATAACGTAATTCGCACCGCCGGGCTTGAAAATCATACAGCCGGCTGGCGCTATGCGTTTCCCCGTAGGCGTTGCGTGAGGGCATCCAGGTTTCAATATCGATCATTGAGGCGTTCTTCGGACCCAGATCGCCCGTGCAGCATTGCATCACCCGATAGGGCAAATTCAGGCGTTGCAGTAATTGCTCACTGTTGGCCAGAATCTCTTTATGCCAGCGGATGGATTCCTCCCGGTCATTTTTGCAGATAATAACCTGCTCCACTTTATCAAACTGATGAATGCGGTACAGGCCCGAGGTATCCTTGCCGTATGTGCCCGCTTCCCGCCGAAAGCAGGTACTTTGCGTAACAAGCTTACGCGGCAACTGCGCCTCATCCAGAATTTCATCAAGATAAAATGCCGTCAGGCCCACTTCACCGGTACCCGTTAGAAACCGCTCATCTTCACCGGTTTCAGTAATTTCCCCCACCCGATACGCCTGCTCTCGCCCGGCCGGAAAAAAACCCGTCCCCCGCATGGCCGCCTCACGCACCAGCACCGGAACCGTCAGGGGCGTAAAGCCTTTTTCAAATACCATCATATCCATGGCCAGGCGCAACACCGCCTGATGCAGCAACGCACCGGCCCCGGTGAGAAAGTAACTGCGTGATCCCGCCAGGCGCACACCCCGCGGCACATCAAATAACTCCAGCTTCTCCCCGAGTTCTATATGGCTGCGCACTGGAAACTCGAAGCTTGGCACGTTGCCCCATTTTCGCAATTCCACGTTGTCTTCGGAAGATTTCCCCCGCGGAACGTCACTATCGGGCGGTAGCGGAATGGTCAGTAGACGAGCGTCAATTTCCGGTTGCAGCGCTTTAATCTGTTCCTGAAGTTCCAGCGATTCCTGTTTGATTTCTGTGGGTCGCTGCCGCAACTCCGTCGCCTGCTTTTCCAGTTCCGCCCGCTTGGCCGGGTCTTTCTCCGCTTTAATCCGACCCATTAACGGACCAATTTCCCTGGTAATTCGATTCTGTTGCGTGGCTAATTCCTGCAGCCGCTGCTGCAAGGCGCGTGATCGCGCATCGAGTTCCAGCAACCCGTCAAGATCAACAGAAATATTTTTCGCCGCAGCGCCGTCGCGCACTACCCCGGGATTTTCCCGGATAAACCGCATGTCCAGCATATGAAACCGCCCAAACCCTTAAAACCAAAATTCAGGCAGTATCATAACAATTAATTCCCATTCAGTCGCCGGGCCGCCCAGGGCCGTGGAGGTTAGGCCTCACAGGGGACTGCTTACAGGGACAGCGAAGCTTCATAGTAGCCGCCGGCTCTGCGGGTGGAGGAATGCCCTAAGCATTTTCCGCCGAGCCTATCAGCGTGGGCACTGGAATAGGTGGCAATATTGTTTGGCCGAACGATCAGCGGTTTTCCCAAGGTTGCAACAGCGGCGTGGTGCGGTAACATTGGCGATGTACGCACGGTTGCAACAGCGGCTGGGAAACTAAAGGCGCTTGGATAATGATTACCCAATTTCACGTGAAAAATTACAAAGCCCTGCGGGACGTGACATTGCCTCTCACGCCAATTCACGTACTGATAGGCCCGAATGATAGCGGGAAAACCAGTATTCTTGAGGCAATCGCAGCGTCGTGCAAAAGTGCGGATTATCCGCTCAATCAGGTCTTCCCCGCGACTTTTAACCCGTCGAATTTGCTTTGGGACACCCTTGGCAATGACACCGCCTCGTTCGGAGCTGAAATCGTGGATGATGCCATCGCTGGTGAATACCACATTGAGTGCGCGATGCGGCAAGAGGTGGGCCACTTGCTTCGCGGCAATGAGGTTTGGACCCCAAAGGATGGGGAGCCAACTCCTTTTCCGGCGGCAATTCCCCATAGCACGACCCTGCAATTCGCCTACACAACCGGCCAGACGAACGTAGCCCGGCAATTGGTAAAAGCATTGCACGACGCCCTTAGTGGCGTTGCGCTGTTCCGCTGGAATCCACGGTTGCTTAAATTGCCCGTTGTACTTGACGCAGCGCATCGGCTTTCCATGGACAGTTCCGGTTTCGGATTGGCGCAATGCTTGGATGATATTCTTGGCCTAAATCGAGATCGGTTCCGCGCGCTGGAATCTAAATTTCGTGAAATTTTCCCGGAAATGAAAGCTATTCAATTGAGCTCCGTGCATGCTTACCAGTGGCCGCAGCCCCACTTGGCGGAGGACTTGCCTCATGCCACGAGGAACACTGGAAAAGGCATTTACTTCCAACTGCAAAACGGCCGCAGTATTCCTGCCGCACAGGCTTCGGACGGCTCGCTGTTGGTCCTGGCTTATTTAACGCTTTTATATTTGCCCGATCCGCCGCGGGTCATCCTCGTTGAGGAGCCGGAAAACGGAATTCATCCTAAGCGTCTTGAAGAGGTTCTCAACATTCTGCGGCATTTAATCGAGAGCCAGAAACGCACCCAGATTGTCATGACCACCCATTCGCCGTACCTGCTCGACTTTTTCAAGCCGGAGGAAGTGACGTTGTGCCGCAAAGAACCGGACGGCAGCGTCTCGGTGCATCCGCTGGGATCGTCGCCCGATTTAAGAAAACAGCTCGATGTCTTTAGCCTCGGTGAAATCTGGACAGCGGAAGGTGATGAGGCGCTGGCCAAAACAGTTACGGACGGGAAGAAATAATGCGCGTGCTGGTGGTCGTTGAGGGTAAGCACGAGTCCGGCGGAGCGGCCAGTGCGTTAATCCAGCTGGTAAGGCCTGATTTAAATGATCTGACGTTCGACCGGTTGGCAAATTCGAAAATCCACACGCACCCCGGAAAAGGGAGGGCGTATTTCAAAAAAGCGGTTCGCTGGATGCTGGAGGCCAGGAAGCGCGGCTTTGATGCCATTATTTTATTGGTGGATCGCGACGGCGTACAAACGCGATGCACTGAAATCACGGACGCCCAAGAAGATCATAACAATCTGCAATATTCCACGGGCGTTGGGCGTGCCGGTTGAGGCTTTCGACGCGTGGATGCTGGCCGACGAGCTAGCCATCAGTAAGGTTGTAGCCGTAACTGTCCCGCCGCAACCAGACCCGGAACAGATAGCCCACCCCAAAGAACACATGGAAAAATTGCTGGAGGGTTTGGGCTTGCAGTGGGGCGGTGCGGAAATGTACGCCCGGATCGCGGCCGAACTGAATCTTTCCCATCTTAGGCACCGCTGCCCGGACGGTTTCGCGACCTTTGCTGATCGAGTGCTAATGCTATAAACCCAAAGCCGGGGCGTCGCCGCCGCCGCAGGGCCGCAACTTTAGACGCGAACGCATGGGCATCAGGCAGCAGCCAAGGGGCACCGCAGCCGTATAGCTTTACTCCCTGGAGATAACCGGGGCGTTTTTGACTCTTTACCTCTGCGACGACGCGCCGGGCTGCGTTACCGGAATTTTTAGGCCCAGTTTGTCCATCGCTCTTTTTGCTGGCCCATACCCTGCGGCGGCAGCCTTCTTCAGCCAGATTCCCGCCACAGGCGCATTCATTGGCACACCCAGGCCCTCTTGATACAAACGCGACAAAAGGAACATCGCGTGTGGATCTCCCTGATCCGCGGCCAAGCGGAACCATTTGAATGCTTGCGCGTCATTGCGCGGCACCCCCGTACCCAGCTTATACGTAAGGCCCGCGTTGGTCTGGGCATCCGGGTTGCCGTTTTTGGCGGACTTGAGGAACCAATAGCATGCTGCAACTGGGTTGCGCTGCGTTCCACGTCCCCTCAAATAGGCGTTACCGAGATCGTTCTGAGCGTCGGCGTCGTCACGGGCGGCCGCTTTCCGAAACCACTCGAATGCCCGCCGGTAATTTCGCTTGGTGCCGCGACCCAACTCGTACATGTAGGCCAAGTAGGTTTCTGCCTTCGTATCACCCTTTTGTGCGGCCTTTTTACTCCACTGGAAAGCCAATCGATAATCCCGTCGGACGCCCAGACCCTCATAATACAGAAAACCCAGATTTCGCTGGGCATTTGCATCACCCTGCACAGCAAGCTTTGTGAACAAGGCCAACGCCTTCGCATAGTCTCGCTTAACTCCCTTACCCCTAAGGAACAGGTACGCGAGATTGTGCTCCGCGCTGGCGTAGCCATGGCTCGCGGATATCCTGTACCACTTGTATGCCATGAGATAGGATTTCTTCTTGTAGTAGTAAATACCAAGCTCGTTTTGAGCCTTCGCATCACCCGAAGTTGCGACGGCGCGTAACCGTGCCAGGGCACGGGCATTCCAGCGCAAGGCCTCGTCACGCGACACCGAGTTTTCCGCTGCGGAGAAAACATTGCCACAGAAAGCTACTTGGATAAGCAGAGCCAAGACCGTCATTCCAAAAACACGCGGAAGACAGCGTAGCCGTGCCAGTTGACTGGAAGGAGATTTGCGCATTGGAGACCTCGATAATTCCTGCTCCGGGGGTTACCCACCGCCCCGCGCAATCGGTGCGACTGAGGCCAAAAAACAAACGATACCCGTCTGGTCCCTTGATGGCAACAACGAAGGATGTCCCTCTTTCGCGTGCCCGTATAGAGTTACAGCGCTGCCGCCGGCTTAAGGGGTCTCACTTTGCGATGCGGCCATCCATCACCCATTTGCCGGTTTTAACACCATATCGATAACGCGACCCGGCGTAGGTGAAGAATGGCGGATGAATCATTCCAGGCCCAACCCAGGCAGTGCCTATCTTGACGAATGCGCCCTGTGTGGCCGAGCCGCGTGTGGTGCCAAGCCACTGCACCTTCAGCGAGAACCGCGACCGAAGGCCTACATCGCTCCAAGCCCGGAATTTCCCTCGGCCGTCGAAAACAGCGAGTGAAACAATCGGGACATGGAAACCGCTGGTCGGGCTGAATTTAAAGCGGAAACTCCGGTGCGCTGCGCTGTTAATCCGCACCCCTCCACCGGGCCGAACCGTCAATAGCAGCAAGTTTTTCGATGCCCCGATGAAATAGTTCCCCGAGGGCAGCTCGCGATCTTTCTGCCAGGCCGCCTCTTTATGCAATATTTCGGCGACGGGCATCCGACGTGATTCGCGGCGCTCGTGGGCCAGATATAGAAGCCACCCTGCGGCGAGGAAGCCGCCCGCGAACGTCGCGAGAAAAGAAAGCGTAAGTAAAAATCTTTTCATTCAAATCTCCTCACGTTTTGGGATCGCGCTGGGATCCACAAAACTCTGACATCCGCCATTGTCACGAATTCACCGCCGATTTCCAAGAACCCTCCGTGCGGCTGTTGCCGCGATTGAGAGCACGATAAATGATGCCGCATCGTGCAGTCCCAATCATCCGAAGCCTAAACCAAACAACATTTATTTGAACCGTCCGCGCAGCTATCGGCGAATTTCACCCTTTCATGTGCCTCTTGGCGTGGGCAGGCCAGCCGGATTCGCAGGGGCGACGGGGCTTTTTGTGTCCCTGAAGGCGATTTTCCAAGGCCCCGGGCCCAATTGGGCCGAAAGGGACCAAAAGTTTAGGCCGCCCCTGATATGAAATACCGGTCCCTCCCGCTGCGTTCCCTGCGGTGTTTCTTCAATGAGGCAATCCGAGATCCACAGTTCGCCTGGAGGAGCCGCAAGCAACCCCTCCAGGACCGCGTGCTCCAAACGCCAGTGAAGATTCAGTACCGGCGAAATTTCGAGAACAGACGGAACCGAAATCACTTCGCCGTAGGTCCCAAATAGCTCCCAACAATCTCTTTCCAGACGTATGCGCAAGCACCCTTTCACAAGCTTGGTCTGGGATGGACAGAACCTCGCATCATGTAAATAGCTGCTCAGGTAAGCGAGGTCGTGCCATTGGTTCGCATCATCACGGACCGCGTAACAGATGCGCCGAGGCTCCGTTGCCCGAAACCAAGCGCCGAAATCGGGTTGTAAACTAGTGCTCTGTCACGCCTAAATATTAGGATTGATTGGCCGCAAAGGCCCCAGATGCAAGAAGCATGCATTCATTTCAGCACTTAAACTTGATGAGTAAGGTCTTCGCTAACTTTGTCTGTTT
>JAKATV010000410.1:1677-10230 GCA_021818565.1 Planctomycetota bacterium | reverse complement strand
CAAAGCGGGACCATCCGCGGATTACTGAAATTAGATTAACGCCTTGGCAGGTTTTACGCCACCCGTTCGGACAGCCGGGCGGAAATTCGTTCATTGATGTTATGTACAGTGGCCTGTTTAGCGGCGCGGACTGCATTACGAATCGCCTTATGACCGGCCGATCCATGGACCTTTAGAAACAGCCCCGATACCCCCAGCAACAACGCTCCACCATACTCTTCATGATCATACAGCTTGAAAGTTTTTTTAATGATCGGCGCAAGCTCCGCGGCACTTGGTGCCGGCAATTGCGTCATTTGCCCTTTGAGTGTACGCAACAGAGACCCACCCATTCCTTCAATGACTTTCAGCACCACGTTGCCGGTAAAGCCATCGGTAATCACCACATCGCATCGATCGGTGAAAATATCTCGACCCTCAATATATCCGACAAAATTTAAGCCGCTGTCTTTTTCCAAAAGCAGCCGCGTTTCTTTTACCAGCGCTGTGCCTTTTTCCTCTTCGGTGCCGATGTTCAGCAGCCCTACCCGCGGCGCTGCAACATCATAAAGCGTTTGCGAATACACGGACGCGAGAATGGCGTATTGATGCAGGTGAGCGGCTTTGGGCTGTACATTGGCCCCGGCATCGCAAAGCAGAACGCGGTTATAACCATTGGGTATCGGGATGGCGATTCCCGGGCGTTCCACACCCGGAAGGGCATCCAACATCAGTACGCCTGCCGCCACTAAGGCACCGGTGTTACCGGCGGATATGATTGCATCCGCTTTGCCGGCGGCCGCGAGTTTTACCATGCGCACAATCGAACTGTCACGCTTCTGCCGCACCGCCTCCACCGGGGAATCATCCATACCGATGACTTGCGATGCCGGTTCTATATGTACGTTGGAATGTCGCGCCATGACTGCGGCCAGCTTTTCGCGCAGCAATTCTTCCGGGCCAACCAGGATGATTGCATCATCGGACGGTAAAAATTCCAATGACTCAATGGCTCCCTGAATGATTTTATCCGGAGAGTGATCGCCACCCATGGCGTCTATCGCGATGCGCATCGCCCGACTTGCCTCAAAAAGTTACACAACGGTCCAACAGCTTACCTTGGAAAAGCAGGGTACCTCTCGCCGCTATAAGGCGGCCTTGTTTATCTTAACGTCCCACGGCGGTGGACTATTTCTTGGCGGTGGTTTCTTCGAGTTCCAGACTCAGCGAGCGGTTCACATATCCGCAGTTGCTGCACATTCGATGCGGCAGACGGCTTTGCCCACATCCCGGACAGCGCGAACTGGCGACTCCAGTCAGGGCCTGATGGGCCCGGCGCATACCTTTACGGGATTTGCTGGTTCTTGCAACAGGTAACATGTCGTCTACTCCTTAGCATTGCGCCAATCTTGCCGCGCAGAGGCTGTTTTCCATTCCTTTGATGATCGAAGCATCGCTTTTAATGCCGACATGTTCATCCCATGCCACGGCGAGTCGTCGCGAACCTTCCGATCCAACCGGCTTTACATTCCGG
Organism: Planctomycetota bacterium; assembly: GCA_021818565.1. Lineage (GTDB taxonomy): Bacteria > Planctomycetota > Phycisphaerae > WQYP01 > WQYP01 > JAMDCX01. Next base: position 8,717 of record JAKATV010000410.1, on the reverse strand, counting down.
ATCATTCGAGCTAAACAAGTTAAGAAAAAAGCCTGAATATGTCAAGACACCCTCATGCTTAAACGTTTTTGCGAATAATATGGCACCCCGCTAAATAGCCCTCGCGCACCTTGGGCCTTCTGGTCGCTACAGGCAAAATAGGGCCGGAAATCGCCAACTATATAAAGGCGAGCAATTACTGCGCATTGACTAACGGATCATTATTCCCGCGAAGACAGTCTTAATACCCATCAATGTGCTGCGGATTCTACCAGTTCCGGTTGCACCAGCATCATGATCCGGTCTGTCACGTCCTGATGCTTGATACGCCAGCGGATTTGGGCCACTCCGCGTTGCCCGATGGCGCTGGCCCGGATGTCTATCACCGTGGGCCGCGGATTTAGTCCTATAAGATACGGCTGCTCATTGTTCACTGAAACAATTTCAACTTCGCCGGGGCGGATTTGCACGCCTTTCCGTTGCAACACCGGCTGGATCATCGCCGCCTGCATGTCATCGGCAATCATAATTCCGGTGGGACGCGGGGATAGCGCCAAGTACCGGTCCGCAATACTCTCAATGGTCGATTGATCATATTTGAACCAATAGTCCAAGCTTGGTTTTATGACCGTATCGATGCGCGTTACCGTAGCGCCAAGTTGTTCGCCGGCGGCGGCAAAAGCCTGGTAGTAAAGTCGAAAAGGCCAATGTTGCGCGTCCATATTCAGAAACACCAGATGTTGATGCCCATGGGAATGCAGGTGCTCTGCCGCCAGGCTGCCGACCTCGTAATGATTCGGCATGACCTGATCACCCCAGGTCGGGCGCTGATGATTACCCATTAGCCATACTGCGGGAATTTTTCCGAATTTATCCTGAACCTCGGGGCTGGGAATTTCCCCGTGCAGCAGCAGTCCGTGCACGGCGCTATCCAGCAGGCGATCCGGCGGCCGGGCGGAATCCTGGTGATGGAATATGGCCAAGCCCATCGAACTTTTATTAACCGCTTCAGATACGCCGCGGACAAGCTGTTCAAATCCCGGCGTATTACCGTGTTGGGAGGTGCCAAAAATAATAAAAGCCACTGTAGGTTTAGCCGGCACAGCGCGGTGCAGGGGTTTTGGGCCGGGGCGATTATCGGATGGCACATAGCCCAGTTCAGCCATTACTTTCCGCACGGCGCGAGCCGTTTCCGTGGCCACGCGCGGGTGATCATTCATGACGCGTGAAACCGTGGAAGGTGACACGCCCGCTTTTTGAGCAACCTCAATAATTGACATAAAAAGCCATCCATTTCGGCAGAAAAGTAGTGTAAAATCGAGCTTAACAGGCGTTCATACACTGCCCGCCTGCAAAAGTGTAGCAGCGCGGCAAGTCCAATGCAATATTATTTACCATTAATTTGCATTGCCGCTATACTCTTCCGCCATGACGCTGAAATTTGAAATTATTGCCAGAGATTCCTCCACCAAGGCCCGCCTGGGGCGCGTGCATACGCCGCATGGAAGCTTTGACACACCCGCCTTCATGGCCGTGGGAACCCGCGGTACGGTCAAAGGCCTTACTCCTGATATGCTCCATCAGGCCGGATGCCAGATTATCCTGGGAAATACCTATCATCTTATGCTGCGCCCGGGATCCGAGGTGGTGCGTGACTTGGGGGGCTTGCAGAAATTTTCCGGCTTCAACGGGCCTATGCTTACAGATTCCGGCGGGTTTCAGGTTTTTTCCCTCGCGGATTTGCGTCATTTTGACCGCGATCATGTGGTGTTTAAATCGCACATTGACGGCTCGGCCATTCGCCTGGGGCCGGTGGAATCCATGAAAATACAGCATGACCTCGGGGCAGATATAGCCATGGCCTTTGATGATTGCCCCCCTGCGGATTGCCCGCCGGAACGCCTAGCCGAGTCGATGGATCGGACGATTCGCTGGGCCGGTATATGCCGTGAGGAACATGAAAAGCTTGACGCGGAGAACCGGCAGGCGTTATTTGGCATTGTGCAGGGCGGAACCGATCCGCAGCAGCGGTTGCGTTGTGCAGAGGCGCTAACTGCCATGGATTTTGACGGCTACGCCTTGGGTGGCTTGGCGGTGGGGGAGGGGCACGACCGCATGATTGCCACTATTGACCACGCCGCGCCCCTGTTGCCGGAAGACCGGCCGCGATATTTAATGGGCGTGGGATATCCCCTGGATATTTTGGAAGCGGTTAAAAGAGGTGTGGATATGTTCGACTGCGTATTGCCCACGCGTAATGGCCGCAATGCGTTGGCATTTACCTCCACCGGCCCGATCCGCCTGCGCAACAGTAAGTATATTCGTGACATCAGTCCGCTGGATGCTTCATGCGATTGTATGTGTTGTCGGCATTTTTCCCGCGGTTACCTGCGGCACTTATTCGCGGTCGGGGAAATGCTGGGGCCAACGCTGATCTCGCTGCACAACCTCCGATTCTTCCAACGTTGGATGCTGGACATTCGACAGGCGATACGCGACAATCACGGATCTATGCTCGTTGCGCCGGGCACGGCGGAGTAAGTAACCTCCGGAACTTTGGAGTTTGGAGTTTGGAAACGAGTCGGCGGGATAGGGCGGCCTTGGCCGTTTGCAACACAATGTTACGGAAGTATTCGGTTTTGGATGTTATGTGAATTTGGGATATGAAAAGTTAGCAGGTTGAACAAGAATGGCGGGTAAATTGTGAACCATTCTAACTCTAACTCCTTAGTTCTCGTCCCTTTTGGAGATTTTCCATGAAGTCATGGATCGTATTAGCTTTGTTTTGTCTGTCCTGCGCGTTTTTTGGCGCGCCATCGTTTACCAGGGCCGCCGCGCAGCCGGCCATTGCCACGGCCAAGCCCGTCGTGGGAACCGGGAATGCCGCCGCACCCACAGCCGCCACACCGGCTCCGACAGCGGCACTGCCAACTGCATCCACGACCGGCGCAGCGCCGGCCAGCGCAGCGGCGGGCGGTTCCAGCGCCACCGCCCCCGCCAGTCAGCCGGCCCAGCCGCCGGAAACATTAACCAGTGAAATTATGAGTTTCGCGCCGCTGGCGTTGATGCTCATTGTGGTGTTTTTCTTCATGAGTTCCGGACGTAAACGCGAACAGAAGAAGCGCGATCAAATGTACAACGCCATGAAGCGCGGGTCACGCGTGGTCACGGCGGGTGGCTTGATCGCTTCGGTCGTGGAAGTTCGAGATGATGAAGTGGTCTTGAAAGTTGATGAGGCCAACAACATCAAAGAGCGCTATACCAAATCAGCAATTATTAAGGTGCTGGATGAAGGTGACGCGGCTCCGGATAAAAGCTGACCGAGATATTTTGGTTAAAGCCCGGTAGCGCCGGGGGGTACACAAAGGCGGGCCGCCGCGGCGGCCGGAGAATTCTGGAAACACAATGAAATCCAATCTGCTTTCCCGGTTTATTCTGATCTTCGGTGCCATTGCTTTGGCGCTGTTCTGTATTTTTTCCAATGGCCTTAAGGGCGGAATTGATCTATCGGGTGGAACCGATTTAATCTATCAGCTCAATGTGCCGCCCGGGTACAAGGGAGATCCCAATATCCTCGCCCAGCAGGTAATTTCCGTGTTGCGCCGACGCGTGGATCCGGGGAATGTGCATAATCTGGTCTGGCGGGTTCTCGCCGGTGAACGTATTGAAATCCAGATGCCTCTGGCCAGCGCCGAATCACGAAAAGCCCAAAGCCATTACCAGAACCTCGTTGATAAACTCCTGGCGGATAATATCATGCCCTCCCAGATCGGCGCGGCGATGGCATTATCGGGAAACCAGCGGCAGGCCCAGATAAAAATTCTCGCCCAGGGCAATCCCGCACGTTTAGCCCTGCTGAAAACGCTGGCAACCCGCTATGACGCTTTGGCTGCCGCCCGCAAAGTCGCAGCCAAATTTGCCAACGATCCGCAAAATATGCCGGCCCATGATATTGCCTTGTTAAATAATACTACTGCCGCCTACCAGAACACCCTGCAAAAAGTGCTTGCCTTTAATGTCAATGTGCAGCATCTGGCGAATCTGCTTTCGTCAACCTATGGCCGAAAAAATCCGCAAGCGCAGGCCGCCTTAAGTGATCTGATCAAACGCCATTCCGATCGGAAAAATTTAATTCTCCAAATTCAGGCCGCCTACAAGCAGGTCCGCCTGCACAGCGCCGGCCTGGACAGCCCGCAGGAACTTGAACGCATGTTGCGCGGTGCGGGCGTTTTGGACTTCCGCATTACCGTTACTCCGCAAAATGCCGGTGCCCAGCGAGCGCTGGCCCAATTGGCCACCAAGGGGCCGCATAATGGATACACCCCCGCCGGCACTGCCTGGTTTGAAGTTGATCCGCGCGATGGCAAAGATATTTTGCGATCGCGCGAACTATATGTTGTGGGGGAGTATGAGGGGCAACATTACATCCTGCTTTACACCAACAGTGCCCGCGCTTTAACCCATAGTGCCAACCGCGCGCACTGGCAGGTCAGCAATGCCCAATTACAAACCGATCCGCAAACCGGCGAATTGGCGGTGGGATTTAATTTGGATACCGTCGGCGCTGCGTTCATGCGGCAGCTTACCAGCCATAATATAGGTCGCGATATGGCCATTTTGCTGGATGGCAAAGCCATCACCGCTCCGACCATCCAAAGCACCATCGCCGGTTCGGGGCAAATTACCCTGGGAATGCCGTCCGCCCGCAACCCCGCCAAGGATATTCAGCAGGAAGGGCAGTTGCTGGTGCAAACCCTCAATGCCGGTTCATTGCCGGCCACGCTGCAATCGCAACCGATCTCCGTGCAGACGATTGGTGCCACGCTGGGTGCCGACAATCTCAAGGCCGGTTTACGCAGTGCCATCATCGCGGTGATTGTGGTTCTGGGATTCATGTTTGTTTATTACACCATCACCGGCTTGTTTGCTGATGTGGCGTTAATGTTGAATTTGCTTTTGACGCTGGGCGTCATGGCTCTCTTACATGCCACGTTCACCCTGCCCGGAATCGCCGGTGTGGTATTGACCCTGGGTATGGCGGTGGATGCCAACATCCTTATTAATGAACGTATCCGTGAGGAAATTCATAAAGGGGCGTCGCTTTGGCTGGCGGTTAAACAGGGGTATGACCGCGTATTCTGGACAATTTTTGATGCCAATTTAACCACATCTCTTACCAGTATCGTCCTGATATTCATGGGATCCGAAGATGTTAAAGGCTTCGGTATTACGCTGTTAATCGGTTTGGCTGTGCACATGTTCACGGCCCTGTTTGTTACCCGCACGCTGATGATTGCGGCCATCCGGGCCGGCATCATGCGGAAAATTGATGATCTTTCCATCTCTCAGGAATATTTCCGCGATTTGTTTACCTTTACCTGGCTTAAAGGCCGCTGGCCGTTTATGCGGGTTTTTACCGTTACCAATTTTGACTGGATCGGCAAGCGGCGGATTTTCTGGGTCATTTCCGCCATCATCATGATATCCGGCATCATCACCTTTATTGCCCGCGGCAACAAAAAATATGACACCGAATTTAACGGCGGCACCCAGGTTACCCTGCAATTGCGCCCGGGCTTGCAAATGTCCGTATCCGCGGTGCGAAAACGTGTACAGGATATTGGTCGGCATGATACGGCTCTTAAGGCCTTGCGCCATGCCACGGTTTATTCCGTGGGCACGCATCACAATGAATTTGTGATTATCACCAGTATCGTCAACCCGCCGCAAAATAAGCCGGCCGCGCCAACCGCGGTTTCCACCGCGCCATCCGATGTGCCGGTCCAGCAGCTTACGCACGCGTTGGAAACGCAATTCGCCGATTCCATTAAGGTAACGCGAAAGCTGAAATTTATGCACGTGGCCGTTCGATCCCGGCATATTCAGGATCTGCTGGATGATCATACCGTCATGCCCATTACGCATGCCAACCTCACCAACATGGGTCCCGGCCTGCCCAGTGTGGACATTGGTGATTTCCGCGGGGGTGTGGCGATTTTCCTGCGGCACATCAGCCCGGCGCAAAGCGCTTCGGAAATTGAATCGCGCATCCGGGCTATGAGTCAGGAGCCGGATTTCGCCTCTCTGCAGTACCGCCCATTTAGAGTTATTGCGCTGGCGTATGCACCCGCGGTGCCGGGCCACAAGCCCGCAGCCACCGATGCGGTGGTGGTCGCTTCGGACCCCAGTTTGCTTTATAAAGCGGATAACACCGGCTTAGTTGCGCAGTGGAAATCAGAAGTTGCCGCCCCGGAATGGCGCATCGTTCGTACCGCTTTGACGACCTCCGGCGGATTGGCTGGTGTGACAAGTTTTGCCCCGCAGGTGGCCAGCGAGGCGCGGCTTAATGCCGTGATGTCGGTTCTGGTATCCCTGCTGCTGATTGTGGCTTATGTGTGGATACGATTCGGCGGTGTGCGTTACGGCTTTGGTGTCATATTCTCACTGCTGCACGACGCCATTGTCGCGGTTGCCGCAACGGTTTTGGCGGTCTACATCCACCGGACCTGGTTCGGTCATTTTATGCTCGTGGATAATTTTAAGATCAATATGACGATGATCGCCGCGTATCTGACCATTATTGGTTACAGCGTTAATGATACCATCGTAATTTTTGACCGCGTGCGTGAAAACCGCGGCCGGTCCCGTCAACCGCTGACCGCCAAACTTGTTAATGACTCCATCAATCAATGCTTTGGCCGAACCGTTTGGACCACGTTCACCGTATTTTCAGTGGTGCTGATTCTGTATATCTGGGGCGGTCAGGGGGTGCACGGCTTTGCGTACGCCATGCTGATCGGCGTGATCACGGGTGCCTATAGCACTTTAGCTATTGCCTCACCGATGCTGCTGCACATGAAAGACGCCCCGGTAAAAAAAGCGATTCCGGATAATCCGTATAAAGGTGGCGACTAGTGCCCTGTTCCGGCCATAATTACGGGTTGACGGAGGGCCAAGGGGTTGTGGGCGCGAAGCGAGGAGGATTGCGTATGATGCATACGTTGACGACGAGCGACAAAGCCCCGCGGCCTCTTGGCCCCCGCCCGAAGGGTTGGCCTTAA
>JAKATV010000410.1:0-1667 GCA_021818565.1 Planctomycetota bacterium | reverse complement strand
CATCTGCGGCGTCGCGTCGGCTCAAGGGGTTTACGAACCCGGTTCTCGCCGCCGACTCCTTGCATCTGGCCGGTTTAAGGCCAATCAACCCGTAATTATGGCCGGAACAGGGCACTAGCAACTTACAACAGGAAACTAAGGTCAATTTGGGGATCGGGATTCCAGGGAGTCTTAATGACACGTGAATATCGACTAACCTGTCAACTTTGGCTTCCCTTGCCGTTGGACAAGGTTTTTCCATTTTTCGCCGATGCGGGAAATCTTTCCCGCATAACCCCGCCTTGGTTGAATTTTACCATCAGCACGTCCGGCGATATCCTCATGCGGGATGGCACACTCATCGACTACACCATCAAATGGATGCGCCTGCCGATCCGTTGGAAAACGCGCATTGCCATGTACAATCCGCCCCGGCAATTCCGTGATGAACAGCTTCAGGGGCCTTATCTCAAATGGGTGCATACACACCGCTTCTGGCCCGAAGATCAGGGGACCGTTATTTTTGATGAGGTGCTTTATCGGCTGCCGTTGGGGGCCTTGGGCGTTCTGATGCACCGAATCCTGATCCGCCGGCAGCTTACTGAGATATTTACCTTCCGCCAGCGTGTCATTCCCGAACTGCTTCTGGGTAAACAAAGTGGCACCGCCCGGCAAATCGAACCGGTGACCATTCACCGGCAGGGGTGACGCCCGCAAGGATGTGGTTGAGTTTTCAATTTTCAACGTGCCGTCGGCACCGCCAATGCCCGCAATGGATTTTTCTGCACACGCACCGCAAGGGGCATTGAATTAAGCTGTGAACATAAATCAATATCATCTTCTAAGCCACTCTCAATGATATTGATCCCGCCGGCCCCCAGTCGCAATGCCGCTCCCAGCCGCTCCCGCACGGAGGCAAAGCAGTGGTAGGCCATCCAGGCGGTGTCGGTGTACGGCAGATCAATGCGATACGTTCCACCGAGCAGATGCCACAAAACCGCCCCGGCCCCGATGACATCTTCCTGGGATATCCGGCCATCAGTTCCCGCAAGTACCATCAATGTATGCAGATGATCCAGTTGTCCGTTTAACGCTTCCGCGGTCGCCTGGGCGTTCAGCAGTGAGCCGATGAAAATGTCAGCCGCGGCCTGTGCGGCCACCACAGCGCGTGTGCCATTGGTGGTGCTTAACAGCACGGATGCCCCGCCCACCCGGTGCGTCTGATATTCCGCCGGAGAATTGCCCAGATCGAACCCCGGCACCATGACACAGCCGCGTTCGCCTGCGGAAAGCACAGGCGGCGGCACGTGGCCGCGGGCTTGGAGAACAGCGTCCACATCGGAAAATAACCGTACTTCCCGTGCTCCGTTGTGTAGCGCGGTGACAATGGTGCTGCTGGCGCGTAAAACATCAAAAACCACAACCTGACTTTGCGGCAGGAGCATCTCGTTGAGCATGGCAGGTAGTAATACAACATCAATCATCGGCATCCTCATCCAAAAACAGAAGATATCATACCGCATCCGCAATTTAACCGGTCAACTTGACTTTGCCATTCAATCGGATATACTTCCTCCAACGATTGTGGAGAAGGCCCGACGACCGTCATTACTGGAAATAGAGGGGCTGATCTTCAATCGGAAATCCGGGTCTCTTCGTGCTTCCATGCGGACAGAAGTAATAATTGA
>JAKATV010000413.1 GCA_021818565.1 Planctomycetota bacterium | reverse complement strand
AACCATTCGCATTGGCACCCGATCCAGCCTGCTGGCACGTACCCAGGCGGGTATGGTTAAACAAATGCTTGAAACCAGACTCCCTGTCGGGGTATCGACGCCAATCGAGCTGGTTTTTATTACCACTTCCGGCGACCAACAGCAGCAGCGGTCCCTGGCGGAATCGGGGGGCAAAGGATTATTTATAAAGGAAATCGAAACAGCCCTGCTGGAAAATCGCATTGATCTGGCGGTTCATTCCGCTAAAGATCTCCCCGCGCAACTCGCAGCCGGAACGATTATCGCCGGCACGCCCCTGCGAGCTGATCCACGCGATGTCTGGATTGGCTTTGAAGACCGATCGATTGCGCAACTTCCGGCATCCGCCGTTGTGGGTACGTCTTCGTTGCGACGGCAGTCACAGCTTCTGGCGATGCGCCCCGATGTTACGGTTGAACCACTGCGCGGCAATATTGAGACGCGTTTGCGAAAAGTAAGCGACGGTTTGGTGGCCGGCACATTCCTCGCCCAAGCGGGTTTGGATCGAACAAACCTGCTTCCACGAGGGGCAGTCTCCCTGCCGCTGGACGAATTTATCCCCGCCGCCGGACAGGGTGTGTTGGCCGTTCAGGCACGGACGCAAGATGCGGCCATGCGCAAGCTCGCCGGGACCATCAATCACAACGGCACGGCGGCGGCTTTAGCGTTTGAGCGCCGGGTGGTAGCCGCCTTAGCCGGCAACTGTCTGGCCCCCATCGGCGTGTGCGCCATGCCGCGCGAAAATCCCATCAACAATCTCCATGGTTGGATTGTCCGGGCTTTCCTCGCCACTCCTGACGGGAAAAAAATGTCCCGCGCCACGCTGCTGACACAAGACTCTTCCGACGCGGGGCTTAACAGCCTTTATGATTTGCTGCTTGAAACACTGCGCCAGCGCGGAAGTGCGGAAATCATGGAATTGATCAATTCACACTGAAATTCGGAATTTGGCACCGCGGACACTTGCAACGCCGAGCCTTGGGTTGCATACTCATTGCATGAACGATGCGGCCCTGATGGACCGTGCTTGAAGGATACCACAATGCCTAAACTTACCGTAGAAAATATGGGTGATTTTGAAGTTCCCGCCGGCACACGGCTGGTCAATGCCCTTACTGATATTGTGAAAATTGATCAGTTTCACGCCTGCGGAGGCCACGCTCGCTGTACGACATGCCGCGTACAATTTGAGCACGGTGAGCCGATAAAAATCACGGAAGCGGAAAAAAATATCATGAAAGATCGCGGCTTGGCTACCCAACCCGGTATGCGCCTAAGCTGCCAGATCCTATGCGATCATGATATGACCATTCGCGTTATTAGCCGATGGAAAGGTACCGGAGCCAAAGATGCGGGGGGGCGGCCCGCGGATGTGATCGAACCACCGCCGGTTTGGCTGGAGAAAACCGCTGGCTCATAAGGCTCAATTTTGGTACACTGCGGGATTGAGGACTTTGAGGTTACGACATGACGGTATTCACAACAATCCCTTCTCTTCTGGTGCTTTATCGAATTGATCATGATTTATATGAGTTTAACAACCGCCTGGCCGCGGTCATGAAAGATCAGGTGGCCATTGAAAACAATATTACCCGACTCAATACCAGCCTGGTGGAACTTGAATCCGCAGGCCGGAAGCTTCAGGCCACAATTTCTTCCCATGAACTGGACATGAAAAGTCGGCAGGAGCACATTGAAAAAATGCGCACCAGCTTAAATAACGCCAAGACCAATAAAGAATATTCAGCCATCCTCATCCAAATTTCCGCGGAAAAAGAAGAAGTCAGTAAAATTGAAAGCATTATTCTGGACTTCATGGGGCAACTGGAAGCCAATCTGAAGTCCGCTTCGGCCATACGCGAACAATTGGATGTGGCCCAAAAGAGCCTTGAGGACTCGCGACGCCAAAGCAGTCAGCGCGTCGCAGAGTTGCAGGCCCATATCCATGAACTCCAGCGAAATCGGGAGCGGGCGCTTAACGCGGTGCCCCCTGAATCGCGTAAACAGTACGATCGCATCTGTCAGCGTTACCCCGGCGACGCCATGGCTTCCGTGGACTTTAACGAAAACGACATGGAAACCATCACCTGCGGCGGGTGCTTTATGGGCCTGAATATTGAAGATGTTAATCTGTTGCGCGGGCGTGATGAAATCCGCAGGTGCCAGTCCTGTGGCCGAATTCTTTATTTGCCGGAGATGCTTCCCCAGCAGGCATCGGCGTAAGACCATTTTCAAATTATCATTTGCCGGTAATAATACGGTTTGAATCCCGGCTTAGCGGTAAGTCACTGGATTTTTCCGCCGCGTTTTTGGAGACATGTCATTGGACTATTCAACTCTGGTGATGCAGTTTGACGGTGGATCACGGGGGAATCCGGGGCCTGCCGGGTGCGGCGTGACGCTCACAACAGCCGCGGGGGAACTGGTCTATGAGCTTGGCGACTTTCTGGGTAACCATACCAACAATTATGCCGAGTACAGCGGTTTACTTCGCGGCGCTGAAGCGGCGGTAAAGCTGGGAGCGCGAAAACTGGAAATTCGCGCTGACAGTGAACTGGTGGTGCGGCAAATTTTGGGTATTTATCGCGTGAAAAACGCCGCGCTAAAGCCGCTGTATCAACAAGCCTTGGATTTGTTAAATAAAATCCCCGCCTGGTCGATTCAACATGTTTACCGCAGTTCTAATGCGCGCCCTGATGAATTGGCAAATATGGCCATGAATCGTAAGCGCGCCATCTACAGCGGACCGGCCGCGGACATTTTGCATCCGACGGACGAACGGCAGCAAAAGTCCGGCTGATTTTTCAGCCATCTTTGCCGAATTTGGGATGGGATTATGAAAAAGCCCCGGCACCGTTACAACAACTTTCCCCTGCAATCCGTGGTCATTATGACCTTATTTACGGCGACGTTGATTTTGGTTGCGCTATGGCCTCGGGTAACCAATGTGGCGGCCAAGTTGGGCATCGCCGCAGCGCCGGGGCATATCACCTGGCATAACCAGCTGGCCCGCGGCCAGCGGCAGAGCAAAACCACGGGACGTCTGCTCTTGGTAGACTTCCAGGCATCCTGGTGCCCGCCCTGCCGATTGATGGATCGCACCGTTTGGACGGATCAGAACGTGGCGCAGGTAGTCAACCATCATTTTATCGCGGTTCGTGAAGATATTGATTCGCCGACGGGAAAAGCCGATGCCCGGAAACTTGGCGTACAAGTCCTGCCCACAGTACTGGTTTTGAACGCGCGCGGACAAATTGTCAGTGTCGCCCAGAGCATGGGGCCTGGGCAAACCAGACATTTTCTCACGCAAGCCATGGCCAGTGCCGAATTGATGCACCCTGACAAAAAATAGCCGTCCGGCGGCCTTGATATGGTCAGCTTTTCTGCCCATAGTAGGCACCGGGACCGTGCTTGCGTAAAAAATGCTTATCCAACAGTTCATCCGCAATGGGCTGAGCGTCCGGTGCCAGAGCCAGCGTTTCCAGTTGCATTTTGGCCACCAATTCCAGAACCAACGCATTTTCCAGAGCCTTGGCGGCGGTGGGTCCCCAGGCAAACGGCGCATGGCCGGCCACCAACACTCCCGGAATTTGTGCCGGATTCAGCCCACGTTCCTTGAAGCATTCCAGAATGATCCGGCCCGTATTTAATTCATAGTCCGTATGAATTTCTTCCGGCGTTAAATCCCGGGTTACCGGCACGGCACCATAAAAAGTATCAGCGTGCGTCGTGCCCAGGCAGGTAATTTCCCGCTTAGCCTGCGCAAAGCTTGTGGCATGAATGGAGTGCGTATGCACAATACCGCCGATGTCCGGACAATTCTGATACAAATAGAGATGTGTCGGCGTATCGGAGGAGGGTCGAGCGGTTCCGTCAATAACTTTACCATCCGCCAGAGAGAGCACCACCACATCTTCGGGCCGCAATTTTTCATACGGCACGCCGCTGGGTTTAATGGCCATGACACCCGCGGAACGGTCCGCGCCGCTGACATTCCCCCATGTCAATGCCACCAACCCCAGCGACACCAGATCACGATTGGCCTGGCATATCAACTGCTTAAGTTCATCGTGCGGCATATTCAACTCCTGGCCTGATCGCGAATATCCAGCAACTCTTTCATCACCGCGCCCAGATGGGCGGTGGAATCCTTGCGGCCAAAGGCATCATGCAGTTGACGATATACTTTGAACAACCGTTCATACACCGCAACATGTCCGCTGATGGGCGTAAAAATGCGCGCCGGCTCACCGACCATGCGGGCAATCGCATCATCAAAGGTATCATGGCCGCCGCGACTTTTCCCCGCAGCCACAGCCCCGGCGATCGCCGCGCCAAAGGCGCACGTCTGACCGCTGCGGGAAACGCCCACCGGCCGATTCATAACATCCGCATATATCTGCATGGCCAGGTGATTCTTCGCCGATATGCCGCCGCCGTTAATGACGCGATGCACCGAAAGGCCATATTCCTCAAAGCGTTCCATAATAACCCGCGCGCCAAAGGCGGTGGCTTCAATAAGCGCACGATACATTTCCGCGGGCGTACTGTGCAATGTCAATCCCATGATCAGTCCGGTAAGCCGCTGGTCTACCAGTATGGTGCGGTTACCATTATGCCAATCCAAGCTCAACAAGCCGCTGGCACCGGGTTTTATTTCCGAGGCAGCTTTGGTCAAAGCCTCATGCGAACCGGCGCTTCCCTGCGGCTGCACCACCGATACAAACCAGTTAAATATGTCCCCCACCGCCGATTGCCCGGCTTCCAGGCCGAAATAATCCGGCAGAACCGATCCCGGCACGATGCCGCAAAGCCCCGGTATATCCGCCAGCTTCTCACGTTCCGGCACGACCATAATATCGCATGTGGATGTGCCAATAAGTTTTACCAGCACATTTCTTTTTATGCCGGCTCCCACCGCACCAAGATGCGCATCAAAGGCCCCTACCGCCACGGGTATTCCCGCCGGCAGCCCAAAGGCTTCGGCATACTGCGGTGTTAATTCGCCGGCGGCCTGCGCTGATGAATAAGCTTTTCCAGAAAGTGTTTTGCCAACCCGCACCAGACCCGCATCAAGCTGTCCAAGGAATTCGGCATCGGGATATCCGCCCCAGGATGGGTTGTAAAACGCCTTATGACCCGCCGCGCAGATTCCCCGGCGCAGCTTGCCCGGCTCCATCGTCCCGGTAATGGCCGCGGGAATCCAATCAGCAATTTCCACCCATGTATAAGCGGCCTGAAATACTTTCGGTGCTGTGCGAGCGCAATGTAAAATTTTCGCCCAGAACCACTCCGATGAATAGCGACCGCCGCACTTCGCCAGATACTGCGGACGCATCTTGCCCGCCACCGCGGTTATTTCTTCCGCTTCAACGTGCGACGTGTGATCTTTCCACAACCAGACTTTCGCCGCCGGATCATCGGCAAAGACCGGATCAAACGCCAACGAACGCCCCAACTGATCTACCGGCATCGGTGAACTGCCGGTGGTATCTACGCCGATACCAATAACCTGCGTGGCGGAAAAGCCTGTGACCTGCCGTTTTGCCAAGGCCAGCGCATCGCGAATCGCGGATTGCGTGCCATCCAGATAATCCTGCGGATGCTGCCGCGCTAGTAACGGATCACGCGAATCCACAATCACGCCATCCGTACCATGGCGATAATTGCACACGCCGGTGGCAATTTCGTCACCCGTCGCCACATCCACCACCAGCGCCCGCACAGATGCCGTGCCAAAATCCAGTCCGATGGCATAACGTGATGACATAAATTCCTTCATTCGATTCGTTGCTTTCCAAGGTGCGGTTTACCGTCGCACCCGCCGATTCCAGCATGTGTCAACGGCGATTATTCATGCCGATAGACATCCCATTTCATGTAATTACTCAAGGCATCTTCAATGCCCGCCGCCACCACGGCTTTGGTGGCCGCAACATGGTGTTCGTAACCTTCGCGGCAAATAAATTGCAGCAGCGCCTGCAGGCGGTGCACCTTAAATACGCCGTACCCGCCGAATGTATCCAGCTTTTCACCCGTGAATTCACCTTCACCCACATACGCTCTAATCAGGCCATTGTTATCATCCGTTGAAACACGGCAATACGTAAAGGGGCCGGCGGCAATGTTGCCCACAATGGTCCCGTAAGTATTTTCCCGGCCCACCGTCCCGGCGATAATTTCCTGATAATCCATTTTCTGGCTTTCAAAGAAATCCTTCGGAAGATTGGAGCAGTGAAATACCACACCCTTATCCGGATCGGTTCCGTAATTATTGTTCCAATCTAATAGAGCGGCGGGTTTACCAGAGGCAGCCTGCAAAATATACATGCCCACCACGCCGGTGATGTCGGTTTCGCAGGCGCTGGGCATCAATCCGTTGGACATCATGCTCATCAGCGTGCAGGGTACCACGCCGTAGAATTCTTCCAGCGCGGTCCAGCATTGAATCGCGGTGGCCGCCAGTTCGCGCTCCTTAATAAATTTTTCAATCGCCACGCCGAGTTTGGCCATTTTAATGACACTTAACTGCGGAATGCCGCCCGTCGCGGTATAGCCCTGAATACCGGCCAGCTTTTCCTTCACCGCCGCATCCGTGTCAGATAGTTTTGTCGCCACACCCAGAACTTCTGAAAGGTCCAGCGTTTCAATACTGATACCCGCGGTTTCCAGAAGTTTTTCGCTGTAACGCACGGTGTTAAACGCTCCCGGACGGGCACCAATGGCACCGATGCGAGCCCCTTTTAGCGCTCGTACCACGCGGCAGGTGGCCGCGAAACGCTGAATATCCGCCGAGAATTCCTTGCTGCCCGGTTCTTCCGTGTGCAATGTCGTAAGCGAATAGGCTATGCCATATTGCCGCAAATTGTTACACGCCGACATTTTCCCGCAGAAGCTGTCGCGGCGATCTTTAATGGTCATGGTTTGCGTACGATCATTAAACGCATGAACCAGCACGGGCACATTCAGCCCGGCCCAACGAAGCGTATTAGCGATGGCCCGTTCATCACCAAAATTCGGCAACGTCACCAGCACGCCGTCAATTTCTCCGCGATGCTTTTGAAACAGCTCCGCATATTTCTTGGCATCCGCCAAAGATTCAACCGCTCCCCCGTTGGTCTGCTCCGCCGGAAGAATAATGGTTTTAATCTGATGTTTGGCCAGAGTATCCAGAATTTCCTGTCGGCCGGTAACGCATAAATGAGCAGGGAAAAAACCCCGGTTTCCAACGATCACGCCAAGTGTAGTCACAGTATAAATCTCCAAATATCCGGCCTTTAAGCCATCCAAAAACCACGAACTGCGTATGGTAAGCCATACCTTGCCGACCAAGCAAGTTAGCCGGCCATAGCTCAACGGCGAGAATCATTTCGTACCAGGAATCTTACCATTTATACCACGTACAGCGTACCGCGGACAATTTGCCCGCATCGGCACGCCGACATTTACGCTTCGCAGACTGCCCCGCATTGTGGTGCAGGCATCTGGCTTGCATCGGTAACACGGCAAAAGCAAGCGGAACGCCCGCGGGCACCCGCCACAAATTTGGAGTTGGTCGGGCAATGCAATAAAGGGGTTGTTGCGGTTCATCCACCGGGCGGACGTGGTCCCAGCTTCCGCTGAAGCTTATTAACCTTCACCGCTTGCATTCGCGCGTCAACGACCGTTTTTAGCCGATCCGCATCATCAGTCACGGATTGACTGCTATCAAGCTTTTGGTTTTCCCTGGCACGTGGTACCGACAGTTCCTCCAGACGGTTTAACGAGTCGTCAATCTTCTGCTTCAGGTTTCCTCCGCGTTCAGCCTCCGCCTGAGCCTGAATTGCCAAGCGCATCATGGCCGGATCATCCAGAACGGCTACAAACTCGGCAAGATTCCCGGCCGCCAAATCCGGAAGTTCCTCAAGATATTCCATCAACCGTGCCAATAAATTCGCCATCTCTGAATCGGAAAAGAGATCAACCGTTATTCGCTCGCGGAATTCCTGATACAGCGAAAAATCACAAAGCAACGCGCCAATTATCCAATGCGCCGCCCGTTGCAACCCCATATCAATTTCCATCGCCGGCGCGGCATCCGGGTTCGCCGCCCCCGAACCGCCGGACTGTCTGCCCGCGCTAACGGCCAGCCGACGAATTCGGGAATGAACTTCATCCGAGCTTATCCCCACCAGATCAGCGATATTTTTCTGTAACAATCCCCGCCGAATCGGATCCACCGACGCATTAAGTATCGCCGGTGCCACCAGCCGCATTAAAGCCTCGGAAGCCCGTTGTTTACCCGCCAGAGAATCCGAAGCTTGAAATGCCGTATACATTTTCTCCCAGGCGTACTCCAAAGAATCTTTGGCGTCAGCGATGATTTTCTCAAACGCCTCACCCCCATGGGTCATGCAGAAATCACAGGGGTCTTTACCATCCGGCACATGCGCGATACGCACATCCACCGGATACCGCAGCAACAATTCAATTGCCCGGTCGGCGGCGCGCCGACCCGCCTCATCACTGTCAAATACCAGTGCCACGCGATTGCAAAACCGCCGCAGCAAATTGATATGCTGCTCGGTCATTGCGGTGCCCAGGGTCGCTACCACATTTTCCACACCCGCCTGATGGCAACCGACCACATCCATATACCCTTCCACCACCACCGCCAACTGCTTACGAATCAGCGGCTGTCGCGCCAGGTTCAGCGCGTAAAGCGTTTCGCGCTTGGAAAATAATGCCGTTTCCGGCGAGTTCAAATATTTTGGCCCCTCCTGATCTGTATCGGTCTGGCCCGGCGTGTTTTGCTCAGGCGCGGCCGATGGAAGAATTCTTCCTCCAAAAGCAATGACGCGGTCACTGGAATCAACAATGGGAAATATCAATCGATTACGAAATACATCATACACGCTGCCGTCCGATCGGCTTTTCACCAGCCCCACCGACACCAGCGTTTCCGCACTGATCCCCTTTTTTCCCGCGGCAGTTGCCAAAGCGGTCCACTGTGTCTCCGCACAACCAATCTGAAATCGCTCAATGGTGGCGGCATGAACGCCGCGTGAAGTTAAATATTCCCGAGCCGCCTTTCCGGCGTTACCGGCAAGATTGCTCTGAAAATAGTGGGCCGCCCATAAATTGGCATCCACAATTTTATCCCGCTGGGACGCCGCCTGCGGGTTGGTTGCCCGAAATTCCGGCAACGTAATGCCATACCGCTGGGCCAAAAATCGTAGCGTCTCCCCCTTGGACATCTTGTGGTAATTTTCCACAAACTTAAAGACATCCCCGCCCGCCGCACACACAAAACAATAAAATATCTGTTTCTGCGGTGAAACATACATTGATGGCCGACGATCTTCATGGAACGGACAAAGCCCCACAAACTCCCGCCCCGCCGGACGCAGGGCAATATGCTCGCCGATGATCTCCTCAATCCGTGCCGCCTGCCGCACCACCTGAAAAATCTGTCCCGAAGAATTACTCATCACATAAGATTCTAACACGCCCCGCGCCCCGCGTGTTAGCATGACGCCCAAAGGGTTGGCCTGACCCACTGCCGCGTAATTATTTTTGTCGATGCATCGCCGGATTTACGACCGCACACATGGCTGCGATATTCAGAGGGTAGTCAAGAAACGTCTTAATTTGTTCCGCTTCCAATTCGGGATTACCGATCAGCCCCGCGTGCGAGACGTCATGAACTGTAAAGTTATTCTGTGCGGCCAGCCAGGTATCAACGGCCATGATCTCTTTGTGAAAGATTGCTTCCAAACGCTGATTTTCAACTGTTGTGGCCTTTGTTTTCCCTAGCATCGCCTGTTGCGACGCCACAACTTGTCGCAAGTCACGTCGCATAAACAGGACGCGATACGAACGATCCGACGGTAAATCATAAAGCAGGCGATAAATCATTTTTACCGCGTGTCCGGCCGCTGTTTCCAGCCACTGAGCGTTCGCTCGGGTTTCTTTTACGACTTCAAGTTCAAAATAACCGCACGGATTGCTCACATCAGCCCGACGAATATGATCCGTCAGCACCGGCATTCCGCCGGCGTGCAGCATGTGCATCATCAGTGACGTTCCTGATCGGGGCAATCCGGAAACAATGGTAATGGAGGTTGATTCAGACATAATTTCAGTCCTGGGCGCAAATGTTTTACGGCATTGTCCCGCTTGTTACAGATTGTCAATGTAGGCTTGAATTTCTTCCATGGGCACGGCGGAATTTACCGCAACATACAAAATCATC
>JAKATV010000439.1 GCA_021818565.1 Planctomycetota bacterium | reverse complement strand
CTTATTGATGATCGGCATAACCCTGTTGATATCCTCGCGGCTCAAATCAACATCAACTCCGCGTCGCCCGGCACTCTTGGCCATAATACACCTCGTAACATTTACCAAGTCATATCATAACGCGCAGTGCCTAACTCCACAAACCATTGTCTGAAAAACGGCCGTCGAACAACGAGGTCGCAGGTTCGACTCCCGCCGGGCAGTTGATTGGAATGCACACAACCGCATATATCGGCGTTGGCCTGCAAATTAAGGGTTTTCTCACTGGGTGCTATTCCTGCGTGCTGGCCGCTGCAGCCCCTTGCCGCCGCTTGCTGTGCCGATTCTGTGCCGCGCCAGCAGATCCCGATGATCCGCTACCACCCTTGCCTTGGACGGCTCGCTGTATGTCCGCGTCCGTCACTTGTAGCCAATTCTCCCGCGCCACGGCTCTGCTATCGCCCCTCCAGCAGGACACTGCTACTACATACTCCTTTCCATTGCCGCCCTCGTAACCGGTCGGAAACCACGAAAAGTTTCTCTTGTCCGCGCCAAGACCATGGCATGATGCCATCGGACCGAAAATAACGCGGTTTTCAGATGATGTCACCACGCAAAATAAGTTCCGTTCTGCTCGTAGTGAACCTTCACCTGGTTCATCGGTTGCCAGACCACAGCGCCTTCGTTGTACAGTTCATGCACGCCGTCCGGCAGGAAGTGATTATTGGTGTCCACATGGTTTGATGCGGGCAACTCCGCATTGCGATTCGTGCCGAAGCCGGTTCGCCCCACTGTGGCGGACGCGTCGGCCATCAACGCGACATCGGACGCCAAAATCGCCCCAGGGTTGGACTGCGGCGTCATGGCGGGCATGTGCACCGTGTCGATGTTGTAGTAGTTCCACTTGGAAAAATTGACCAGGTATCCGCCGGGGCCGGATTTGTGCAGCCGCATACGGTCAAGGGCCAGCAGGTCGTAGGAGTAGCTGTACCCCTGGGCACAATATCCGCCAGCACCGCCAGCCGATGACCACGCCATTTGTGCGGCTCCAAGATCACCAGTTTACCGGAGTCCGCGGTGGCCAGGCCGTTGGCGACAATTGCCGGGTTGGGGTGCAACGCCGCAGCAGCGACGCCCACGGCCAAGCCGATTCCAGCCGCAACCGCGACCGGCCACTTACGTTTTGACCAGCGCGATGGTGTCGCGGGCGGCTTGGCCAAAAACACAAGCCCCAGAACAATGCTAATATCCAAAACAATCGTGAACCAGGGATTCACATGCACCTGCCCAAAACATCCGCAGTCGGTTTTACCCGCGAGCGCTTCGTACAAGGTATAACACGCAAACGCGCTGAAACAGCCAATGGCAACTTTCCGTGCCGCTGTCGGCAACGCCCCGCTGATCAGCCACAGGCCGAGGAAGATTTCAAAGGCAATCAGCGCGGGGCCAGACTCAGCCGAAATCTGAAGGCCCGGCACCGAAAGTGGATAATGGCCCGGTTGCCATGTTCCGAACGTAGCGGCAGCGATCAGGATCGCACCCGCGGCGGTTGCAGTCCCGCCCGGGAATGTCCGCAGGCACCTGCCTTGGATGCCGAC
The DNA here is from genome assembly GCA_021818565.1 of Planctomycetota bacterium. Taxonomy (GTDB): domain Bacteria; phylum Planctomycetota; class Phycisphaerae; order WQYP01; family WQYP01; genus JAMDCX01. Next base: position 8,717 of record JAKATV010000439.1, on the reverse strand, counting down.
CACTGAGAAGACGTTGTCCCCGCCCATTGTCATGTCTCCTTGAAAGGAATCCGCGCGTAACTTCGCGTTCAATTCGCAGGCTTTGCCCGGATCAAGTCCGCAGCCTTAGTTGGCTCACGGCTAGAATGGCCCGCTGATGCAGTGGCCCTCCGGATTAGAATGTACCCCTCAACCATGACCCGCACCCTTCCGACGGCGGGTCCGATCAACGAGACCGGACAACTGAACCTACCTGGGAGCTGCGTAACCGGAACATCCAATATCAACCGGACGATCTTGTCGCGGGTTGCCCGGGAACGCCCAATCTTTCGTAACACCAGCCGGCATGTTTTTCCCGGAGAAATATACACCGCCTCTGGCAATGACCGAAGCAGCCCAAGCCAACCATGAAAATAGAGATTGGAGGTGGCACCGGTACCAGGCACCACATTTCCAAAATACACCGTTTGCGGGTAAACCTGCACTGGCACATCAGACACTGCGTCCCCGCGAACATACAGGTGAAGTAGTTTCCGCCGTCCGGTGGGTTCTGCTTGATAAATCACCGCCACCGACTTGCCAAATGGTCCGAACACGCCGGGGAATCCGCGGTAGGTGACAGCAACCGTCGCTGATGCGTGTGACATGATGGTGTGGGGCGAGCAAGTCGCCGTGATGCAACTGCAGCTCGGAATGACCTCTCCAATTTTTATCGCATGGCCCGATCGATTAGCCAATGTGAAATCCAGCGTGGGGTGCTCTTGGGGGCCAAATCGTCCAAAGTCGCCAGAATAGAACGGGGCATGCTGCAGGCGGACTTTGGGTGGCACACCCACGGGAATTCGGCTTCCGAACGCGCGGAATATCGCCGAAACCGCAATACCGATAAGCAGCACCGACGCCACTACCAACGCCGAAGAGGGGATCAGCCCGCGGTTATGCCTCTCGGTCAACGTTTCCAAAGCCGGATCCTCCGCGTAAGCACCAAAGCGACGACTGCGAAACCAGCCACGGAGAAAAATACGACAATCCACCAGAACCATTTTCCCGATGCGCCGGAAGCCCGCACCGGATGTGCCGCCACGCCCAGCGGCACGAGCACGGAAGACGGCCTCACTGCCCCAGAGCCGGGCCCGGCTGGCACGCCACCTTTCACAACCGGCTCAACTGGAAGTCCGCCCGGGATGCCTGTCGCACCGCTGTCGCTCCGCTTCAATAGGCGATAGATGGCTGAGTCTGACATTTTACGGGGACGGCTCTCAATGAGCCACGTATGGCCGGTCCGGGCGTCACCAACCATTGAACCTTTCGGGAATGTCAGCCGATAGATGGATTGTGTGTTCAACTTTGATCCCAATACATAATGAAGATTCGTGAGCACAACCGTTTCGAAGCACACGCCGCGCAAACCGTAGGGCAGGGATCTTGCGACGATCTTGCCTGGCAGGTCAACTCCATGAATGCTTTGAAAATTAGAACACTTTATAATATACCGATATCGGTCTTTACCCGAATTCGCGGCGATCCGGAACTCCATCATCGCAAGTGACGGCCTGAGTTGGAAGATCCACGTATCGGTATATGAAGCGTGCGGACGGGTGAGCACCAAGGAATTGCGTGCCCCGGACGTGGTACGCATCTCCATGATATCATCTCTTGTGAGCCAGCGCTCGGCACCCAATCTCCGCAACCCCAACGCTGCGTCGATAATCGAAACACGGGGCAAGGGAGCGCTATTGTAGATTACACCCATTGGCTTATTTGGTGAATGGAAGTGCCAGATCAGCGACTCCGCCCGCTGTGGTGTATACGTGCGAATCTGGCGAAGGGGACCAAGGTTGCGGTTCCCGGAAATAAACCGGCTTTCGTAAAAAGCCCGGCCGTTCAGGAACGAAAACCGACATGCCAATCGCCGCCGCCCTACATTCACCGTTAGGTTGGAGTTGATTGGATTATGCGTGATGGCTGCTACAAGTTTCCGAGGAGGAGTGTAATCATCAAGCCTATCATAAGTTACTACAATGTTCCGAAGCCTGTGCAATCGCCTAGTAATGCCATGGAGCAGTTCAGGTGCGGGCGTTGATAAACTTGTCGGCGGACTGGTGGAGGGGGCTGGGACAGCGACGCCCCCGGTCGCAATCAGAATGAATAATGCAAGTAATAGGACGGCAATCCGTAAAGGCCGCATTGCTGCCGCACTCCTTGCTTCAAGCATCGTCTTGCAAAACACTGTAAAACTCCTCTGGGCCATAATCGAAATCTTTCAACCGGACTTCCCGCCGTCGATGCTCGCCATTACTTGTCCCAGCACCGTGTCATCGGGACGTTTTAGCTAAGGCCAAGAGCCAGCCGCTTTGACCTACACATGTTACGATGCCATGCGGGAGGTTCGCCTCTCCCGGCCGGGCGGCGCGACTCGAGGCCACCGAGTCGCAATAGTCCGAGCCCGAGCCGCAACCTGTAAGGTTTAGAAACCCTGACAGCGTCGACGGGATGGTGCACCCCGGCTCGATGTACCCCACCCACGAACCGCAGTGGACGTTTGCGCCCGCTGCGCATTGCTCGAGGGCGTTACCGGTGGGTGATGTGCATGCGTAATAACCGATCCCCTTGACGATCCAGTATTCCTGAATTTGCGGAGACCAAGCACACGACGATGGGCACCCGAGCATGTAATAATTGCAGCACTCATACGGATGGGGTTCCGTTGCATTCACGGGTTGAGCCCTTATTGCCCAGAGAAGACACGCCGCCAAAGCGCCGTTGAGCATCCACGGGACCACCGCACGAACGATGGATTTAGTGTGACTTTGCATAAAAGACTCCTTGAAAGAAAACACTATTCACGCTCTCCCGCACCGTGCAGGAAGGCGAAAATATTCTCGATTCGCTCAGTTCTCCCCGACCAGCCTCCCCGCTTGGAACCGCCGTCCTGCCGGACCCCAACAAGGCCTCCCGAATCCAGCGCAGTAGCGCCTTCCGACTCGCCGACGGCAGCTTGCGGGCCGGCACCAGGGCCTGCCTCCAGCCAGCGAGTGCATTGACAGCTTCCGTTGCCATCCGGTAGTGGGTCCCCAGACCCCATGCCCGCTGCACCGCGATCATCCGCCGAAGGAAGAAATATTGGCGGGATAACGATCCCCGCGCTGCCTTGCCGATCATCGCTCTCAAGCGGGCCAGATACGCTTTCCGCACGCCCGGCGGCAAAGATCTCTTCCGTTCCAACTGCTTCCGGGCAAGCGCCTCAAGCCCGTACGCCCTGAAATAAAACCTGGTGTCGTCGCTTAATCGCCTTTCGCAGATGTCCCGCAGTTTCCGGACAATGTCCCGTGGTAGCGCTGATGGTTCATACATGGGCGAACCCGGAGTTGCGGGCAAATAGCGCCCAAGCACGCCGACGGTACCAAGCGCGACATCGTCTTGGCTGGCGAGCATAACGGAGGCGATCTCCCACCGCGCGGCCGTCGTTCTACTGCCGGAGCGAAGCAGTTGCTCGCCCCGCTGCGCCAAGAATGCGGAAAGCGCCCGGCGCTCCCGCACGTTTCCGTATTTCCAGCCCTCGCCCGGTCTTGGGATGTCGTAGCCCGAAAGGGTAATCGTGTTTAGAATTTTTTCCCTCAAAAGCGTTGGCGGAGCGCCACGGTTAATTGCGGCAACGAGCCTCGCTACCAACGGCACCGCCCCACCCAATGCCGTTCGGATCGGCCGCCGCACGCCCGGATGCACGGCGCGGACCAAGTAGTTACAGACCCTCGCAAGCATTGGCAGGTAACTTGCGCCATGGCGCGGAATCCCCAATATCCGCACCAGACGCACCGCCAGAGGAGCCGCCGAGCCGTTGTGTGGGCGCAGTGAACCGAAAACACCGGGCGCTGGAATATTGGCTGCTTCCGCCGCCCCGGAAGTGGCGCTGTGGGCGGCAATGCTTCGCCGAATCACAGTGTACTCCAGCCCTTTGTAATTAACGGTTCCCCCATCCCATCGTAGACCCTTTTCAATTTGCCTTGAGGTCAGCATGCCGCGCGACTTTTCCGCTGACTCCCAATTGTAAAACAAGCCCAGGTGGTAATAGCATTTTTCAGCAACGGCAGCAACGGTGGGATTTATCGGGGTTGCCCCGTAACACGCTGCGCACCACCGTAGAACCGAAATATATGCCAACCGTTGGTCGGTCGCCCAAACCGCCGGATCGCGATGTTCCAGCAAATTCAAAGCCTGCATAATATCTGCTGCCATGGCAACGCCCCGATTATTCGCAGATTTGGCTGGCGGGTTGCCGGTAGAATCATCAACAGGATGCCGACGCCACCGAGCGCTACCCACGGACGAATCACCGGATAATTTGCCGTTTCGCCATGCGACCGCCAATTGGGTGCGGAATGCTTTCCTTTGATTTTCATGCGTCTGCCAAGCCCGGTAGCCATAGTAATACGGTGCCGGATGTTCAGCCAGTGGGTCCAGCATTGCACCGGACAGGATCGTGTTCACAGAATAGTTCCGCGCTATGCGAATCGCCAACTTCATCGGCCCGCGAATCAGGAACCGTTTCCAGACCCCACCGTAAAAATTCACCACCCGGCTTTGGACTTCTCCACGCATGCTCGCCAGCGGGGCGGTGTTGGGATTTAACACCGTGCCAAAATCAAAGTGTCCAGGCAATGGAATCAGCGAGATAACCTGATCACGACCCATATGATAAAGGCGGTTGCGGCGACGCTGAAAGTGGCGCTGCTTAAAGTACAATGAAAGTGTATAGGCACCCGCTGGAATATGCAGGTACACATATAAATCCGGCCCCTGCCAAGTGGGCGGGTAGGTCTCACCATGGTCGTCGATTTCCGATTGCCGGCGATCCAGCTTACTTATTGTCGCACCGGTAGCAACACACTGGTCGAAGTAAACCTCCGGCAGTTCCAGCGAGCCGCGATGCGCGGTAAATGGCCACTGCACCCAGTAACGGACTGCGTCACCATCAGGCAGGTGATATTGGCCTCTGGCTCGCATACGGTGGTGAGGGCCGATTCCCTCCGTGTGATCCAATGCCAACGACCCCGGTGCCCAGACATAGTCGCCGACGCCGGGAGGCGGAATGTACGCGAATAAACACGCCCAATATCGCCCATATCTTCCCAGCCAGCTTCCCTGTGTCCGCCAGTCATCGGTAATAGGCATAACCCGCGGTTCCTTAGACTGCGGAGGAAGATTATTTTGCAGTAATTTTTGGTACAGTGCGGCAAGTTGGCCTGTTGTGGGTGCCTTGGCGGGTGCGGGTAAACTCGGATGTTGCGGGGGCCAGAGCATCCGCCTCCCGAGCCAGGCCAACGCCCCGATCACACCGCCATCCCGCTGCGACGGACTTGGTGCCAGGCGAAGTTCCGACACCCCGACACAGTGGTGCCCGATCAATACCGCGCCATTACCCAACGGCAGAACCGCCGAAACATCCAGGCGATTCACCTGGAACCGCGTATGCGGCGGCAGCGGTGGCAGCGCGGGCGGCCTTGCTGCGGCAGAACTCGCCGCTGCGGTTTTGTGTGCTTTGGCCCATCGCGCCATGATCGCGCGGCGGGCGCGCCAGACCGTGTTGAAACGCACGATCGCCCGCGTCATTTCCTTTATATCCCCCTGCGCCGGTGCTCCGGGACCGCGTGCGGCGTTGGTCCACAGACCGCTGTGCCAAGTGCCCAGCCATAATTTCCCCTGTGAATCAACCGCCAAGCATGTGATGTGATCGGCCGGCAGCAGACGGCTCAGGAATTTCCGCGGCGGCATCTTAAACCCGGGCGGTGGATGCCATAACTGCTTATCCTTCATGGCGTAATCGGCACCGCGTTCGTATTGAAAAGCAAAGGGGTTCTTCCGGCTGTTCCACGCCAGGCCTTCATCCGTGGCCACGTACACCCGGCCACCTTTGCCAACGGCCACCGCGTTGATCAGGCTGCTGGGCAGGCCCTTGCCAAACGGTGTAATTGGAATTTGCCATGGTCCCGTAACCATCCACCACCTGTTATATGGGGGATAGCCGATGGCCAAACCATTGCATTGCGTGCCCACAAAGGCCACTCCCGCCCGATTGAAGGCCACGCAATCCGGATTCGGCGGCAGGCCGTTGGCGGTCAGGCCATTTGACTTTCCTGGAACGGCCTGCGGTATGTAACGCCATGTATGTTTGCCGGTTTCATAAATGCTTACACCCGCTTCGGTGCACATCCACACGGATTTACCGTATGGATCGGATACGATGGCAACGACATGCGAACCCAGCGGGCCGTCCAGCAGGCCGTAATGTTGCCATTTTACACCGTTGAACACGCAGACTCCGTGCCGGTCCGTTCCGGCCCAGAGGCGCTTCTTGGCGTCCAGACACAGCGAACAGATATGGTTGCTCACCAAGCCGGGGGAATTGGCCTTGTCGTAACATGTCCAGTGCCGCCTGGCATTGGGTTGGTAATGGTAGATGCCGGAATCCTCACTGGCCACCCACGCCCCGCCATTGCCATCCGACACCATGGCGGTAATGTGCCGCGCGGGGCAGTGCAGTACCCAAACATAAACCGCCCGGGAGGGCGGCTGTGTCGCCAAGCTCCGCTTGGACGAAAACCATCCCGCCAGCGACGCCAATCCGCCGGTCACATCGGCCAGCACCAGCAGGAGAATCAGCACGGCGATAATGTTGACGATGCGCGAATGCCGGTTGAGCGTGTCGCGCAGATTCGCCGGAGCCAGCGCGGCGAACCGGGAGCGAAGCGGAGGAATCGGAGCCATTTTCATTTAAAGACTCCCTGATCATGGAGGATCACCAATGCGGGCGGAAAGCCTTGGGCGAGTGTTTGGGGGGGGGGGTGCTGCGCTTCAATGAACAATGAACAAAAGGAGGGAATGAGGCCGCCGAGATAAACCCGGCCGCTCGCTTATGGTGTGCTCGCTTGCAATCCAAAAGGTTAGTTCCGGATTCAACGAAGGTCAAATTGTCTTTCGACCGTACCATGCTAAAATCCTTCTGCCTTGGACGGGATAGTGAACAGCATCCAAAGTCTTATAAAAGAATTATACCCTCTCCGGGACGAAGTCAAGGCCGCCGGGAAAAAATCCAACACGCATAAACGCAGCATCTTACAAAATAGCACAAATATGCCAATGCAACGCTAACGACGCTCGTATTATCGGCCGACAATTTGGTTTGTTTTCTGCGGAATGGTCGGAAACCGCTCGCACTCAACACGGAAAATCACGGGAAACGCGCCGTTCATCCGTGCGCGCCATCAACCCGCCGACCACCACAACAGCCTTGATTCCAGCGGCTTGAGACAATTAGAGATAAGTAGCCAAGGGGCACAACTGCTGCCGGTGGGGTCAGCCGTTTTTTGCTGCGCAAAAAAACGTCTGACCGCCACCCGGCAGGCTGGATGGTTCGCAAAGGTGGACGGATTGATGATGATCCGGCGCGGTGAATGATTGGAATCCCCCAATTGCGCTATTACACAGGCACGCATGTATAATATTGTGTGTAAATGGGCAAGCAAAAACTTCGCTCCCAAGCCGCGAAGGCTTCTTGCAACTCTCTTCCCTCTCAATCCAACTCGGCTGGGCCAGAAACGACCAGCACCCAACAATCGCCGGTGACCGCTGCGGCACCGCATCAACGGTGGTCAGGCGGCGTAAGATCGAACTTAACAGGGCTTTCCACGGCCCACCTATAACAGTTCTCCCAACGTGACTTGACCCAATCGGGGACCGGACGAACACCATACGGAAACTCGTCAGTCCACCGCACATGGGGAAGTTTTGAGAGATCAGCCGATTTCACCGGCTGAACACAACGTAGCGGCCTGATATGTGATGCCAATCCACAACGAACCAATAATTTATCCAACTGGGCCTTCAACTCGGCGTCCGAGCCGTCTAGAATGAACTCGTAATAATTCAACAGCAGCGAACTTGAATTCAATGGCTCAAGATCATCCATTATCCAAACCTCCAAACGCAGCATCCGAAACTCCGGAAAACTCAACCCCTGGCTCCCTGAACTCAGAGGTCATCCGGATCATCGGGATTGACATCGGACCACTCGACGGCGTCTTTTTCCCAGTCAAACTCCCAAGCTTCCGGTAGTTCCTCAAACACTTCGCTTGGGATCACCGGCTTGCCGCCAATGACTCTGTCCCGCAATGGCGGAATGCAGTACGGACTATCTGTTACTTCCTGCAGCAGGGTGTTGTATTGCTTCCGGAAAGCCTCGCCGTTGGCCCACATGGATGAAACCCCTTCCTGCGTTCACTGACACCACCGGAGGTGGCACCGTGAGCGAACAAGAAAGCATAAATCCGGTACCAGCCACATCGTTTGCCAGCCAGAAGGGCTTGGGAAAGAAGCCGGACACGTCCAATAATAACACGAAAACAGCGATCAGCCTTCCAGGGTATTTGTATCCCGCCAGGAAGCACGGTGCATTGCCGGAAACACCGGCGGAAAAGAAAGCCCGTCGCCGGGCGGAAGAACGTAAGAATAAGCCGCGTTGCGGCATTGTCAGCGACCACGCCACCGCCGATTGGGGCCGACGGCAGGAGCGTTTGAAGTGTTGGGGTTATAGATCCAAGATTGTCTGTCCTGGCAAGCCGGATCGCCACCTTCTGCCCCTGGTCCATCCGGATAAAGTGGCCCACCGTTCCAATGGTTATAACATCGCGCGTATTCACGGCATTGCCGATATGGCCAAGGCCGATGATTGCATTGCCGCG
>JAKATV010000331.1 GCA_021818565.1 Planctomycetota bacterium | reverse complement strand
GCCAAGCGGGTGATTTGCGGCCGCTCTATTACATCTACAAAACCGCCAATTATTTCGGACGTAGCTTTCAGCGCATTCTGGAAACCAGCATTAACGTGCGCCATGTGAAATTCAAGGCACCGCCCGGTGTGCGCGTGTTTGAGCGACAAAGCCCCAGCGGTGATATGTTTTTTTATCAGAACTTATCGTTCCAACCGGTGACGGTAAAAATTCCCGACGGCTGTTCCCAGACGATAGCCGGGTTTCATCTGTTTGCGGTCGTGAAGAACTTTACCATCAACAAAACCTTCAAATTACGGGCGAGTTGCGCGCGAATCTTCGGCATATTTAAGCAGGGAGCAACCACCACGCTGGTGACATACGGGCCACCAGGATCGCAGATTCTTTTGCAGTTGGGCGTGCACGGAAAAATTTTATCACAAGCAAAATCGTTCAAAAAAGAATCTGAAGCCGGAGGTTTGACGCTGCAGGTGAAAGTGCCGGCGGCGGGTCCGGATATTTACCTTATCAAAACCGCGCATCGCACGCTGCGCGTGTTTGTGGAAAGCCGCGAGGCCATGTATCACACCTGGTTTTTGAACATCGGCGGCAAGCCGGCGGTGGTTTGTGGACCCGCTTATGTTGGGCGCACCAAAGACAATAACGGACACATTGTGCTTCATACGCAAATGCCGCTGGCGGATAACATTCGCGATGCGCAGATTTATTTCGGCGATTCGTCGAAGCCGATTTCTGTCAGTTCAGGGGCCGGACCGCGGAAGGCGGCGAATTTGGCTGTTCCGGCATTTGCGCCTTGGCAGATGCGATTGGCGGATGGTCCGGCAAATCCGAAATATGATGATAAATCCTGGATTTCCGCACCCAATCCGGTGCAGATGGGCGTGGGAGATTATCCCGGTCTGCATCAATGGTATCGCAGTAAAATAACGGTAAAAAAAGCCGGGCCCTATCGCATTTTGTTTTCGCATGTCGTGGCCACCGCGGAGGTATTTGTCAACGGGAAATTGATCCAAGTGGGTGGGCAGCGGGCGGTGAATGTGCGGCTCAAAGCTGGGGTCAATGATCTGGCGGTTTTTGCCAGTTCCAGCGGGCGACCGAAGTTGTGGAGTTATATTGGCCCCTACACCAAAGTGGGGGCAGTGGGAATTTCCGGCAAGGCGATACTCATGAAGGTGGTAACCAAAAATCTGGTGGTGGGAAATTGGGAATACCATTATCTGTCGCTGTCCAAATCGGCGGCGATGGTGCGCGTGTTATCTGATCAGACGCACGGGAAGTTTCATAAGTTAAATCACAACGTTATTCCGGAATTTAAGAAGCCGGGCTTTATATGGCTGCGGGCTAAAATTTCCCAGATTAATGCTGATCATCTGGTGCTTTCCTGGCAACATCCCCTGCCAAACGCCTTCATCTGTTTTGATGCCGGACGAGTGGATCCGCACGTGGTCGGGACCAATCCGGCACGGGCGATGCTGACATTCTGGTACGGTAAACAGCCCAATATTCTAAGCATGTTAATACCGACCAATGCGATGCACTCCCTGGGACAGGTATCTCTAAGCCTGTCCCGCCTGGCACCGGCCGTACGCGGCGGGGGAGTTATTGGGCCTTGGCGGATGCGTGGCGGCATGGGCTTGCCATTTAATAAAACCGGATGGAAGAACTTCACGCAAGCTCCAAATGTGCCATGCTTTTATCGAACGGCTTTTACCTGGAATCCCAAGGTAAATCCGCAGGATAAGCTGCATGTCATTATGCGCGTGGCCTGGGGTGATCTAACGGGCGGATATATGTGGCTTAATGGCCATAATCTTGGGCATTACCCGGATACCGTCATGACCATGGGGTTGTATATACCAAGCTACTATCTCAGGCGTGGAGCCAACCAATTGATTGTGTCCGCTCAGGAAGGCCATTCGCCGGCGAACACGCGACTGGTGGTGGAAAAGACCGCCAGCCGCTGGTATGCGACCTTGGCTTCCAAATAAGCTCCCAGGCTCCCAATCGCAGCCGCCCGTGCAAGCTTGAGACCGAGTCTCAATTGACATCACGCTCCTGAATCCCTAACATAATTCAGAGAATGTTGCTGGACTTTTTCAGGCAATCCGCTTGGATTTGCCTGTTTTTAGGGGTTTTTGCCATGCCGACAGATGAAGGCACAATAGAAACACTGGCCAATCAGGAATATAAATGGGGTTTCGTCACCGACATTGAGGCGGACGCCTTACCCAAAGGCCTGAATGAAGATATTGTTCGTGCCATTTCCAAGCGGAAAAATGAGCCTGAGTTCATGACGCAGTGGCGGCTTAAGGCCTACCGCCATTGGCTGACCATGACCGAACCAAAGTGGCCGAATGTAAAATATCCGAAAATCGATTTTCAGGATGTGATTTATTACTCGGCTCCGAAGGCCAAAAAGCAACTTAAAAGCCTGGATGAAGTCGATCCGGAATTGCTGCGCACGTACGAAAAGCTGGGCGTGCCGCTGGAAGAGCAGAAAATATTTGCCGGTGTGGCGGTGGACGCCGTTTTTGATTCGGTATCCGTCGCGACAACCTTCAAAGCCAAGCTGGCGGAAATGGGCGTAATTTTCTGCTCGTTTTCCGAAGCCGTGCAGGAACATCCGGAGTTGATCAGTAAATATCTGGGTTCGGTGGTGCCGTATTCGGATAACTTTTACGCCACGCTGAATTCCGCGGTTTTCAGTGACGGCTCATTTTGTTACGTACCCAAAGGCGTGCGCTGCCCGATGGAATTGTCCACCTATTTCCGGATCAATGCCAAAAATACCGGGCAGTTTGAGCGTACATTAATTATCGCCGATGAAGGCGCTTATGTCAGTTATCTCGAAGGTTGCACCGCGCCCATGCGGGATGAAAATCAGTTGCACGCGGCCGTGGTGGAACTTGTGGCGCTCAAGGGCGCACAAATTAAATATTCCACAGTGCAGAACTGGTACCCCGGTGATAAAGAGGGTAAAGGCGGCATCTATAATTTTGTCACCAAGCGCGGCAAATGTATGGATAGCGCCCGCATTTCCTGGACGCAGGTGGAAACCGGTTCAGCCATCACCTGGAAATACCCCAGCGTGATCCTGCAGGGAGATAATTCCATCGGCGAGTTTTATTCCGTCGCGCTGACCAACCACATGCAGCAGGCGGATACCGGCACAAAAATGATCCATATTGGCAAAAATACGCGCAGCACCGTGGTGTCCAAGGGCATCTCGGCGGGGAAGGGACAGAACACCTATCGCGGCCTGATTAAGATTTTGAAAAATGCCACCAACGCCCGCAATTACACGGAATGCGATTCGCTGCTTCTGGGGGATAAATGCGGTGCCCATACCTTCCCGTACATCGAAGTTCGCAATACAAGTTCCAAGGCTGAACATGAAGCCTCCACCTCCAAAATCGGCGAGGATCAGCTTTTTTACTGCAAGCAGCGCGGTATATCTCTGGAAGATGCGGTTAATATGATTATCAACGGCTTCTGCAAGGAAGTGTTCCGGGAACTGCCGATGGAATTTGCCGTCGAAGCCCAAAAGTTGCTGGGCGTAAGCCTTGAAGGCAGTGTCGGATAGCGCGGGAATATAATTCCCGCGTTCGACCGCGGGAACGCCGGAACAACCCTGATTTAAATTTGCAAAGGAAACAAGAATTATGGCATTGGTTGAAATTAAGAATTTAGAGGCTGCCGTGGGCGGCAAGCCGATCCTGAAGGGCATTGATCTGACGATTAATCCCGGTGAAGTTCACGCCATCATGGGGCCTAACGGTTCAGGAAAAAGCACGCTTTCATCCGTGCTGGCGGGCCGGGAAACGTATACGGTTACCGGCGGCAGCGTGCTGTTTGACGGCAAAGATTTGCTGGACTTATCCCCGGAAGAACGGGCGTGTGAAGGCCTGTTTATGGCGTTTCAGTATCCGGTGGAAATTCCCGGCGTCACCACCAGCTATTTTCTCAAGGCGGCGGTGAACGCCATTCGTAAGCATCATGGTCAGGACGAACTGGATGCCATGGATTTCCTGAAAATGGTCAAAGAGAAAATGGCGTTGCTGGAAATGGATAAGACCTTTTTGAACCGGTCCGTGAATGAAGGATTTTCCGGCGGCGAGAAAAAGCGCAATGAGATTTTTCAGATGGCGGTATTGAATCCAAAATTCGCCATTCTGGATGAAACCGATTCCGGTCTGGACATTGACGCCTTAAAAATTGTCGCCAATGGGGTTAACGCCCTGCGCAGCCCGGAGCGGGCCATTCTGGTAGTCACGCATTACCAGCGGTTGCTGGACTATATTGTGCCGGATTTTGTGCACGTGTTGTGCGACGGCAGAATTGTTAAATCCGGCGGCAAGGAATTGGCGCTGGAATTGGAAAAGCGCGGTTACGCCTGGCTGGAAACCGCTGCCGCTTGAATATGACGCAATAAAATTCCCCGGAGTAATTATGACCGCAACAACCATCAGCCCGGATAACACCGCAATACTTTCCGCCCTGGGGCCAAGCTACGGTTTGCCGTGGCTGCAGCAGCGGCGCTCAGACGCTATGGAGCTGTTTGAACGTATCGGCCTGCCGCCGGTGACGCATGAAGACTGGCGGCTCACCAACACCGCACAAATTGCCAAGATCAATTTCAGCGCACCGGGCACCGGCACCCCGCTAACCCCGGAGCAACTCGCCGGCCTGTGTTTGAAAAAGCTCGGTGCCCAGCAGATGGTGTTTGTAGACGGAAAATTCTCCCCGGAATTGTCCAGCCCCGGCGGAAAAGTTGAAATTCTGACCATCCGGCAGGGTATGGAAAAACATGCCGACCGGGTGCAGCGGTTTTTGGGCCGCGAAATGCCGGGCCAATCCAATGGCTTTTCAGCCATGAATCTCGCGGCGTTTGAAGATGGAGCCTTTATTTATTTGCCGCCGGATCAGGGTGACATGGGCCTGGTTCATCTGCTGTGGATCAACGCATCGCATGATCAACCGGTGGTTGTGCATCCGCGCAATCTGGTGATTGTTGGCTCCAATAACCAAATCACGCTGGTGCAAACCTATGCTGGCTTTTCATCCCATCCCGCATTTTGCAATGCCGTGACGGAAATGGTCGTCGGCAAGGGAGCTAAAGTTGAACTCATTAAATTACAGCGGGAAAGTGATACCGCTTTTCATATTGCCAATGAGGCCATTCATGTGCATGAGCACGCCGATGTGCAATCCCTGTGCGTAAATACCGGCGGACATCTGGTACGTAACAACATGACCGTGCACCTTGCCGAGCCGTTTGCCCAGGCCACACTCAACGGTTTGACCCTGGCTGCGGGAGATCAGCATATTGATAATCACACCATGCTGGATCATGCGCGGGAAAACTGCCCCAGTCACGAATTATATAAGCATCTTCTGGGCGGCCGGGCCGGCGCGGTATTTCGCGGAAAGATTCTGGTGCGGCCGGACGCCCAGAAAACCGACTCCAAGCAGACCAGCAAAACCATTCTGCTTTCCGACGCGGCGGTGATGAATTCGCAGCCGCAGCTTGAAATTTACGCCGATGATGTGAAATGCACGCACGGCTCGACAACCGGCCCCCTGGATGATGAGCAATTATTCTATCTGCGGTCGCGAGGCGTTGCCGCCGCGGACGCCGGCGCGCTGCTGACTTACGCCTTTGCTCGCGATGTGCTCTTGCGGATATGGCACACCGGCATGCGCGAATATCTGGAAGAATTTGTCGCCGCTGAATTGCATCGGCTGCATCTGGATCAGGCGGAATCATGACCACCACAACCACCAAACCTCGGGGATCTCAGGCGGCCAAAGCGCCGGCGTTTGACAGCGCGGCAATCCGTTCCGATTTTCCGCTTTTACAGACGCAATCACACGGAAAACCGCTGGCGTATCTGGACAACGCCGCCACCAGCCAGAAGCCGCAGGCGGTTATTGCCGCCGCAGCTCGCTATTACACAACCTACAATGCCAATATTCACCGGGGTGTTTATAAATTAAGTGTTGATGCCACGGCGGCGTATGAAGCCGCGCGGGAAAAAGTTGCACGATTTATCAATGCCCCATCTGAGCGGGAAATTGTATTTGTGCGCGGCGCTACCGAAGCGGTGAATCTGGTCGCGGCCACCTGGGGCATGGAAAATATCCATTCCGGAGATGAAATAGTTCTTTCGGAAATGGAACACCATTCCAACATCGTGCCCTGGCAATTACTGGCCCGGCGGACCGGTGCGGTTATCAAGGTTATCGCCATTTCCCAGCACGGTGAATTGGCGATGGATCATTACGCGCAGCTGCTTTCCGACCGCACACGTCTGGTGGCTCTTACGCATGTGTCCAATGCCTTGGGCACGATTAATCCCATTGAACGCATTGTCTCCATGGCTAAAGCACGCGGTATTCCGGTGCTCATAGACGGCGCGCAATCCATTCCGCATATGGCGATTGATGTGCGGAAGATCGGGTGCGACTTTTTTGTATTTTCAGGGCATAAACTTTATGCGCCCACCGGCATCGGAGTGTTATGGGCTAAAGGTGAGCTACTGGAAAAAATGCCGCCCTATCAGGGTGGCGGAGACATGATCAGCACGGTGAGCTTTGCCGGATCAACCTGGAATGATATACCGCATAAATTTGAGGCCGGCACACCGCACATCAGTGGAGCCATTGGCTTGGGTGTGGCGATTGATTACCTGGGCGGCATCGGCATGGACGCCATCGCCGAATATGAACATGATCTGCTAATGTACGCCACCAAACAGTTAAACCGCATTCCCGGATTACAGATTATTGGAACCGCGCCGGAGAAAGCCGCGGTGATCTCCTTTATCATGGAAAATATTCATCCCCATGATATTGGCACCATTGTGGATGGCGAAGGCGTGGCGATTCGCACCGGGCATCATTGCTGCCAACCTCTGATGGATCACTATAATATTGCCGCCACGGCACGGGCGTCTCTGGCGTTTTATAATAATCGGGAAGATGTGGACCGCCTGGTGGCAGCCGTTGAAAAAGTCAAAGAGGTATTCAACTGATGTCCGACCTGCGTGATCTTTACCAGCAGACCATTCTTGACCATACGCGCAAACCGCGCAACAAGCATGAAATGCCGGACGCCACCTCCACCGCCGACGGCCACAATCGGCTTTGCGGCGATAAAATCAGGCTCTTCCTGAAAGTCAATGCCGGCATCATCGAAGACATAAGCTTCACCGGGAATGGTTGCGCCATTTCCACCGCTTCCGCTTCCATGATGACCGAGGCGCTCAAGGGCAAAAGCGTGGCCGAAGCACAACCGTTGTTTGAGTTGTTTCATACCATGCTTACCAGCCCTATGGATCAGGAACCGGATCTGGAAGCATTGAATAAATTGGCGGTATTTTCCGGGGTGCGGGAATTTCCCGTGCGGGTGAAATGTGCCACATTGCCATGGCATACGCTTCAGGCCGCCATTAAAAATCAGGATGCTCCGGTTACAACGGAGTGAACAAGGAGTTAGGAGTTAGAAGTTAGAAGCTAGAAGCTAGAAGTTAGAAGCATTCGTGTACAGTAACTACAGTATTGAGCAGTACATTCAGTAGTTGCAGTATTTGCAGTGGCTTCAGCGGTCAGACGGCCCTTTGTGTCTTGGTGTCGTTGGGGTAAGTAAACCACTCTCCTGCGGCAGCGCCGCGACCTAATTCTAACTCCTAACTCCTAACTCCTAACTTCTAACTTCTAATGCCGACGTACTAACCCAAAGGACCCCCAATGCCCATTACATTAACAGAAGTCGCGGCCGCGGAAATTAAAAAGATTCTCCAGGATCAGGGAATGGGAGACAAGGCGGTTTTGCGCGTCGGTATCAAGGGCCGCAACGCGCAGGGATTTAATTATCTGCTGGATCTGACGGAAGTGCGGCATGAGGATGACGTGGTGGGTCAATCTATGGAGATCACCATTGTCGCTGATCCGATGAGTTTTCCGAGTTTGGATGGCACAGAAATTGATTTTCGCGATGCGCCCTCCGGCCGGGGATTTGTTTTTAAAAACCCCCACGCGGTAAAACTGCCCGTGAACACATCCGCAAATGCGGGTTCGCCGACACCCTCCGCATCAGCCGGCACCACGCAAGCCCATACCGGCACGACCATTACCGACGCCCTGGAGAACAAGGCGTTGGAAGCGTCCATCGTGGAAAAATTGCGGACTATTTTTGATCCGGAGATTCCCGTAAACATATACGATCTGGGCCTGATTTATCGCATTGATATATCCGCGGAAAAGGATGTCATCGTCGATATGACCCTCACTGCCCCCGGTTGCCCCGTCGCCGGTTCCATGCCGCCGGCCGTGCAACAGGCGGTGGAAAGCGTGGAAGATGTAAAGACCGTCAAGGTGAATCTGGTCTGGGAACCCGCCTGGAGCAAAGACCGCATGTCCGATGCGGCTTTACTGCAGTTGGGCCTGCTGTAATCGTGCGAAGCACCGGCGCTTCGCTTAATGACCAATGAGTAATGATCAATGAATAGATCATCGGAGTGTCAATATCGATCCGTGATCATTGGTCCTTGATCAGTGAACTACGATTTCCGCACCCCATTAAGCCGCGGGCATCGTGCCCGCGCGCCCCAATGCAATCCGCATCCTAAAACCCATAAGCGGCACCGGGCGTGGCAACTTTTCCAGGCGACGGCATCCGTAATGTTAGCCGGCATATTGAATGTGCCGCCGCGTCGCGGAAAGATCACCCGCCGCAGCCGACAGTTCCAGATATCATCGGCGCGATCCCACCCATTAAACAACGAAATTGACCCCGCCCGGGAAAAATTGCCACTCACCCGCGGTGCCCCGCACCGCGCCCCATTAATCCCCGTGCACCGGGAGTCTCATTGATCATGGCCCACCGCTCGCAGCGCCGCCCGCCGGATACCATCAACTTTCTCACCGCCGAGGCGGCAGCCATAGCGTCGCCGCGCCCCACGTCGCAAGGCTCAACGCTGTGCCCGCCACCACCGAAGCGCCAAAGGCTATCGCCCGCTCATGCTGTGCATAAAAGCCCCAGAACCCCTGCGGTACGGAATACTGGCTCAAGCCCGCCAGCACCATGCCGGAATTGGGAGCCAACATGCTATCCTGCCCGGGATTAAATACGCCATTGGGCGTATTGTACGTCGCCACTACGGGATTGAACGCATTCCCCTGATATAAAACATTCCAGTCGTACTGGCTGCCATCGGCGGTCTGGTTGCCGCTTCGCTCAATGTCCAGTGACCAATGATCAATGAACAAAAAACGATTTTGAACCAGGGAGGCGGCGGAGGAAAACGGAGGACGACCAAAGCGCCGATCCTTCCCGCGTTTCGCATCTGTCCGATGTTTTTCTGCTGTCGCGACCATAACTCAATCCGGCTCCGCCACGCCGGCGCGGCGCAAAAGGTTAAGACCGTTGAGCAGTTCCTTAAAACGAGGGTCACGTTTGGGGGCGACCAGTACCATATCCGTGTAATGCGGCTCCCGGAGGGCCATATCGATTGCCGTTGCCCAGTAGGTCCGTGAGAGATCCAGATTTTTCCACTCACCGGCTTCCGCTTTCTGACGAGTCACGAGCACCTGCGTTTCCGGATCGCGACGAATGAGATGCCCCGGAACTCCACGAATGTCGGCCTGTTCAAACTCCGCCTGTGAAATATCCAAGGCCCAATCCACATTGCGGTAATACTCCGCGTTGGCGGCCTGGAATCGCAGGTTGATTTTTCCTGCCGATTCCGCCGATCCGGCCACCCCAGGAATATAGTCCGAAATCTTCAAATTTCCAATACGTCCCATGAGCTTTACGTGTTTAAACACCGCACCCCATGTGTCAAAGCGACCATGCGTCTTCAATCCGTCGACAAGAATGTCTTCCAGGATTGCACGGCCGATGGTACATGCCTTCTCCTCACACCGTAAGAACCGCATATTCCGAGCAGTGCTTCGCAGGTTTGGATCGTAACCCCTTGAAATGAAACAGCTCCGAAACTGGCACTGCATGAACTCCATATCGGCAAACAGCCGGCCCGAGTCGCGGTCATGGAGCCTGTGGAACTCCTGATTTTCAAACATCTGCATGGCTATCCCACCTCATCGAAAATTACCACTGGAGGACGATTATACCGCCCGAAAATCGTTTCTCCATACTTCGCGTAGTGCAAAGCCTCGGCGGCATTGTTCGTTCGTTGTTCGTTGCTCGTTGCAAAACGCCACAGTGGCGGCGGAGGAAAGCGGAGGACACGTGACGGGGGTGGAAAACCGATCCACCCGGGCGCGCCCGGGATAAACTCTTTTCTCGGATCGCACAGATTCCTGGACCGCCAGGTCGCAAAGAGCACCAAGCCTGCGACGGGACGCGAAGCCACCGGGCTTGCGATTCAGGATTTTTTCAGCCGTTGCGACCAAGGATATATTCCCCTACAAGCAA
>JAKATV010000012.1 GCA_021818565.1 Planctomycetota bacterium | reverse complement strand
TTTCCGGATGAGTTCGGCCGGGGGGGCCGGGAACGGTTACACAATTATAACGAGGGTAATGCGATGAAAAATGGAAATCATGGGAAAATGTTACTTGTTGGGGCCGCCGCACTGGCGATGGTTGGCATTGGATGTAAGGCGGGGAGAATTCAAGCCGCTGCGCTGCCATTTAATAACATGGTGGTATTTGGCGACAGCCTTTCCGACAATGGTAATCTCTTAACGATCGCCACGCCTTTGGAATCGAGTTATCCGCAAATCTCCGGAAGCCTGCCCGATACCACCAACAATTATGCGAACGGAGAATTTACCGACGGGGCCAACACCACGCCATCGACCTCTGTTCTGGGCCTGTGGGACGAACAGCTTGCTGCCCAACTGGGACTTCCCGCGCTGGTTCCGGCCCTGGCATCGAATTTCCTGATCAATTATGAATTGACGGGTGGATATTCACTTAATAGCGGCGGCACCAACTTCGCCGTGGCTGGTTCGGTAAGCGGGAATACCATTATCAATCCCGCCAGCGGAACGTTTCAGGCGGGAATGTCTACGCAGGTGGACGCTTTTAACTCGCAATACACCGGCGGGGTTATTCCGTCCAATACCCTCTATGCCTTTTGGGGTGGTGCCAACGATATCCTCGATGCCCCGTCCGGGTCCACGACCGCGACGCTGGACACCATCGCTACAAGCGCTGCGGATAATATATATGGCTATATTAATACCTTGGCCAATGAGGGCGGCAAGGACTTTCTTTGGATAAATCTGCCGCCGCTGGGGGCCACTCCCGAAGGGTCCGCCAACACTTCCGCTCTGAATGCCGCAGCCGTTGCTTTTAATTCGCAACAAAACCTTGATCTGGGCAAACTTGTTACAGCTCATCCCGATGTGAAAGTCATCACAGTGGACGCCTACGCGCTATTTACACAACTGGCCGCCGATCCAAGCGCTTATGGGTTCACCAACGTCACAGCGCCGGCCCAGGGGCTTAAGGGCGTGAATCCAAATCAATATCTATTTTGGGATTCACTACACCCCACGACGGCGGCGGACACACTCTTGGCCCAAGCTGCCGCGGCGGAAACCATCGCCGCCGTCACGCCGGAACCCGCAACATTATTGCTTCTGGCACTGGGGGCCTTGGCGGCCCTGACCCTGCGCCCCCGCCGGCGGGCGTGATTTTCAGTAGCGCGTTGCCACGCCCACAAATAAGGTAATGACAAAATTCCACCAGCTATTTTTGGGGTGGTTTCGCGGGGCCGTTATCTGGAGCCTTCTCCACGGCATCTTGAATTTCTGCCAACTGCTGGTGCGGTGTGCCGCCGACGCGAATGAACCGGCCCGTTTCCCTGTCGCGCACTACTAAGCCGCGGTGGAACCTCACGACATAAGTGCCCGGCCCGACATTTGGAGGAGCACGACTCGATCACCGGGCATTTTCCCAAATATCTGACCACCATTGTTTAAATGCATGTCCTTCGCGTTGGTGCCGAACCGCAACAGCAACGTGTTGCCTGTGGCCCGCAGATTTCGCTTGAATTGCAGTCGCGTTACACTTCCAAGCCATACCCGTAAACTCCCGCAAAATAATTTCACAGCCAGTAGCCACCGACATTTTGTGGCGTTGGCGATTCGGGGATATTCAGTGCTTCCTCACGATCGTAACAACTGGCTTTGCTGCGCCAGAGCTTTCATCCATGAGTACGTATTTCCTCGGCAATTTCAGCTTCAAATCCTTTTCCGCCACCTTGGTGCTCCAGCTATTTATTAAATAGGCTTCAACCCTGCATCTTGCCCGCTTCGCAGCGGGATAGTGGCATGTGAGAACCGAATCTACCATATACTCATGCCCCCCTGCTTTATGGCGGTAAAAGAGCGTCTCATACCTTATCCTATTATTATCCGTGCCATAGATGCGAACAGGTGCAAACCCCTGTGCGGCGTCAAATTCGGACACGCCATTCTGAATTCGACCTCCGGCAAGCTTATCTGAGTAAGAGATAGACCATATTCGGCCTTGCGCCTTAACGGTTATCGTTTGATTTGCGGGGAGTGCGTTTTCAATGGCCACATACCACGGGGCTAGAGATATATCCAAGGACCCTATATTAGGATATGCCATCGCCAGCGTCACGCCGGATTTGATCAGTGTCTTGTTATCCACCAGCGCTAGCAGGGTCTTGCCGTCATAACTTACGTCTTCATCAACAGTGGGCGGGATAACCTTGACTTTCTTAACATGTGAATGTTTCGAGAGTTTGGCGGCCCGTTTCTCGAACTTCTCTATGCTGTGGCCATACCCGTCAATATTCTTCTTAACAAATAGCCAACGCTTTCCTTGTGCCTCATAATAGATGGTGCCCCGGTAGGCGGTCACGCGGTCAATGGATTGCCCATACAGTAGCGCACGAAGTCGATCGTTCCGCGCCTTGATAGACGCTCCCGGACCATTTTGATCAAAGGAATCTTTGATCTTGCGAAAAGCATTGGGGGTACATTTGAATTGATAATACTCGTAGTGAATGGTTCCCTTACTTAACTGCGCCAGACGGCCACCGAGAGCATGGACCAATTTTTGGATATCGGCAGCCGCCGCCACTACGGGCGAAGCTATAATCGTGGCTAGGATAAAGAGCACGGAATACACGTAAAATTTACGGCACGTCATAAGTCCAACCTCCGCGGCAGTCCACGTACTGATGCCATATGGATACCCAGAATCAATGCCCTTGCACGAATTGTATGATAGGTATGTGTATATCCCAATGCAATAATCAGCGGTCAGCGGTACACGATCAAGCGATACACGGACACTTCACGCCGTCGCAATCGGATCGCTACTGGGCCAGGCTCGCAAGGCGTGCCGGCCGCCAGACGCGGAAATATTGGGATCCGAAATAGGTTCCGGCGACAAATAGGAGTGCAAAAACCTGGCAGCCCAGGCCTTCCCATGTGGGGAAGGTGGCAAACCAGTTTTCGATCCAGCCGGGAAAAGTGACGGGTAAATTATGTGTCGGCAGCCAATTGGCCTGCTGCATTTCCTGCACGCTTTCCCCCACCATGACCAGCAATACCGCACCGATCATCACGCCAGTGAGGATCAGCATTTTACGGTACGGCAATTTATAATGCCCGGCAAACGTAAGAAATGCGACCATGATCGTCAGGGCTAATCCAATGCCGGCCCCGGCCAGAACCACACTTTGCCCCGCCAGCAACCGCCACGATTGCAGCATGATGACCACTTCAAAACCTTCCCGATAAACCGAGGTAAAGCCAATGGTCAATAAACCCCAGTACACCGCGGATTTGCTGTTACTGACCGACTCTACAATATTTCGTTTCCGCCGATTGTGATGGGTAATCCAGCCCGTCCAATATATTTTATGGAAGAACCAGTTCATAATCACCATCAGCACAACAACCGCCAGAAGGCCCGTGCCGGCTTGTACATTGAGCATATTGGCACTGTTATTGGCGTTGATATCCGCCAGGATCGCAACCACCACAAAATAGGTCACAATCGTGGCCAGAAAAGAAAGGCTTGAGCCAAGGGCCACAGGTTTCCAATAATTGCGGTCGGTGCGGGCCAAGCTTGACGTAAGCGCCGCCAGCACCAGAATTGCCTCAAGCCCTTCCCGAAATACCAGAATACCGGCGTTGACCATCACGGATACATGGCTGAGATTTTTAGACGCAGGATCATTAGGATCGGGCGGATTTCCACTGGCGGTAATTCCCTGCCAGACCAGCACGCCCAGAAGAATTAACAAAATGGAAATAAGCGCTGATCGCCATATCACGCGAAAGCCCGAGGTTCTCGGAAGCTTCAGCCCTGCGATCAAATTATCGTCGATTCCCGAACCTTCAGACTGACTCATCACTAACACCGCTCGCATATTGAGAATGTGTCTCAATTTTCTAGTTGAGAATCAATCTCAATTAATAAGGCAAATAATATCGCGGTTCTGCCGCACTGTCAATTAGAACTGACCACGGCGCAAGAGCGACTACTCCGGCGGCAAATAAAAGCGGTAGCCGACGCCGGTTTCGGTGTGAATATATTTTGGCTGGGACTGATCCGGTTCCAGCTTTTTGCGCAGTTGATTCATATACACCCGCACGTAATGGGTTTCAAATGCGTACCCGGTGCCCCAGGTTTCCTTTAGGAGTTGCTTATGCGTCATGACTTTGCCGGCATTCCGCAGAAGCACGGATAACAGGCGATATTCATGAGGGGTTAAATGCACAACCTTTCCAGCTACCGTTACTTGGCGCGAATCCAGATTGATGCTTATATCCCCCACCGCCAACACGCCGCGGTCCGGTTGCAAACTGTTGGAGGCCCGGCGTAATGCTACCCGCAGGCGCGCTAAAAGTTCGCCCACCCCGAAAGGCTTGGTGAGATAATCGTCGGCACCGGCATCCAAAGCAGCGATTTTACCCTGCTCCTGTCCACGCGCTGACACGATGATGATCGGCAATTGGGACAGTTGCCTGAAATCTTTAATTAAGCCTACGCCATCACGATCCGGCAGACCCAAATCAAGAATAATGGCCTCTGGAACATCCTGCCCGAACTGCCGCATTCCCTCCGCCGCCGTCGCCCCTTCCAAGACGCGATAGCCCTGGCCCTCCAGAGCAATTCGCAGAAATCGCCGAATCGGCGGCTCATCTTCAATAACCAGAATTAACGCACCGGCGGACACCATAAAAACTATCTCACCCGGCCTAACAAGTTTCGTCAAATCATCTAACGCCCAATATGCCGCGAGCGTGACTCCGCCGGGGCAAGCACCGTGCCAACCGCGACAGAGCACACCTCGTGGTGTCATCACAGCGTATTGTGCGAATAACTCAACGCTGCCGCATTGAGCCGCGGCACGGATGGTGGTTGGTGGCGCGTTGGAAATTCGGCCTGAAATCGGGTCCTTGGCTTGAGAACTCCGGCCTTTTGGCTATGATACGTCGTTTTGATGGGTTGCCTTGGAGCCAACATGCTGGGCGTTTTTATTGCACATCTGATTTTCACACTGGCCATGGTCGGTATCAGCACAGGTCTGATTGCCTATTTGATTCTACTGGAGCGTAAGACTGCGTCCTGGATTCAAGACCGTATTGGCCCCAATCGCGTCGGGCCGCAGGGCTTGATGCAGCCGCTGGCGGATGGCGTGAAGTTCATCCTAAAAGAGGAATTCATGCCGGCCAATGCGGATCGGTTCCTTTTTATCCTGGCTCCCATGATTATTATTGCCCCGGCATTATGTGGATTTGCCGTTATTCCATGGGGCGGCGTAATTGCCAAAGGGACGGCGTTGCCCGGTTGGATTCCGCTGATCGGTGGATGGGCATTTCCAAAAAATTTCCATGTCATGGTGGCCAATCCGCAGATCGGCGTTTTGTTTGTTATTGCCGTGGCATCCCTTTCGGTTTATGGCGTGGTACTGGCCGGCTGGGCATCGGGGAGCAAATGGAGCTTCCTCGGTGGTTTGCGCGCGACGGCACAGATGGTCAGTTATGAAATTCCATTGTTTTTGTCGTTGATTTCCGTGGCGGTGGTGGCGGGCACGTTACGGCTGGATCCGATTATCACGGATCAGGCCTCTTACTTTTCGGTTTTTAAATTCCTCCCAGCCTGGAATATTTTTATCCAGCCGGCGGCGTTTATCATGTTTGTCGCCTGTATTTTTGCGGAATCAAACCGCACCCCGTTTGATTTGGCCGAGTGCGAACAGGAACTTGTCGGCGGCTATCACACCGAATACTCTTCCATGAAATTCGCCTTGTTTTTCCTTGCCGAATACAGTGCCATGATCACCGGATCCGCCGTGGCGGTGGCCCTGTTCCTGGGCGGGTGGCATCTGCCGTATATTGATCTGATTCTGTATCACGGTGCGCAGCCGGTTGCCACGGGTTGGCTGGGGGCGTTGCTGAAGTTTGTGGTTTTCTGGGGCAAGGTGATCGCGTTTTTGTTCTTCTACATGTGGGTACGCTGGACTTTGCCGCGTTTCCGCTTTGACCAGCTTATGAACCTGGCGTGGCGTGGCATGATTCCGTTGTCTCTGGGAACATTTCTTGAATCCGCGGCGTTTGTGTATTTCCGCCGGGCCGGGATTCTTGAAAACCGCTGGTGGCTGCTGTTGGGTAATATTTTCCTGTTGGTGGCTGTGGCCTTTTTAAGTCAGGTGTTGCCGGGTGAACCCACCAACCGGCGCATGGCCGTGCCCAACAGCCGGTACAATCCGACCAAACGTCCGGTGCCTGAAATCGTGATCGAATCGTAAGCCTGATGAAACGGGACGGATCAGGGAAGTCGCCAAGCTGTTCTGATGAAATTTTTGCGGCTCTACGCAATGGCAGATCTTGCCGGCAACGCTGTTTTGCAAATATTTGAGGAATTAATATGGCTGATACATCTAACAGCAAAATGGAAAAAATTGTCGCGCTGTGCCGCCGCCGCGGATTTGTATTTCAATCCTCCGAAATTTACGGGGGCATCAACGGCTTTTGGGATTACGGCCCACTGGGCGTGGAACTCAAACGCAATCTGAAAGAAGCCTGGTGGCATGATGTGGTGCGCTGCGCCCCGAAAGGACCGGACGGCCATATCATTGAAATGGTGGGTCTGGACTGCTCTATTATTATGAATCGGCGGGTATGGGAAGCCTCCGGCCATGCCACCGGCTTTAATGACCCCATGGTGGACGACAAAGAAACGAAACAGCGGTTCCGGGCGGATCATCTCTGCGGCCTATTTACCGGGCCGGTTGCGGAAACCCAGGAACTTTCCCGCCAGCAGTTGGGAACCGCCATTGCGGCGGGGCAAATACCCGTTGTTACCATGATCGCCGCGTCAGCGGGCGAAGCGGCGGAGATATTCGATAAGCAGGGAAAAAAACTGTTGAAAGACGCCAACTCCAGTCTGCGCATCCGGGAGAGCGGCAGCGACCAGGTGCTGCTGGAACAGCGAGGGCAGGAAGTCGTGGGTATGATCGCTCCGTTAAATTCGACCTTGCTGCGGCAAAATCCGGCGGCCATTCCATCGCCCTTTTCGCAAAAGGCCGGGGCGCTGACGGAACCGCGGCAGTTTAATCTTATGCTGCAAACCCATACCGGCGCGGTGCATGATGACGCATCAATGACGTATCTGCGTCCGGAAACCGCGCAGGGAATTTTTGCCAACTTCCGCAACGTTACGGATACCTCACGCGTTAAGATTCCTTTCGGCATCGCGCAAATCGGCAAAGCGTTCCGCAATGAAGTTACCCCGCGGAATTTTACCTTCCGTTCGCGTGAATTTGAACAAATGGAAATTGAATTTTTTGTGCATCCCTCCACCGCCAAGGAATGGTACACCTGGTGGAGAGACTGGCGTTTCCAATGGTGGCAGGGTATCGGTTTAACCAGCGGTAATTTGCAACTCCGGGAACATGATCGGGACGAGTTGGCGCATTATGCCAAGGACGGCGCGGGCACCAGCGATATTGAATATCGCTTTCCATTTACTGATCCCGGCTTTGGCGAACTTGAGGGCGTGGCGCATCGCACGGATTTTGATCTGCGGCAGCATGCGGAATTTTCCGGCCTCGGTGATAAACTCAAATACTTCGACCAGGAGCGCAACGAACGCTACTTCCCCCACGTTATTGAGCCCTCAGCGGGAGCCGACCGCGGCACCTTAGCGTTGTTGTGCGAAGCGTACCATGATGATCCGGATCGGCCCAGCGGCGTGGTGATGAAATTTCACCCGCGCATGGCCCCTATCAAGGCGGCAATATTCCCATTGGTGGATAAAGAAGGCATGCCTGATATTGCCGAAAAGCTTTATATGGATTTGCGTCAGACGTGGAATATTCAGTTTGACGTAAAACAAAACATTGGTAAGCGCTATGCGCGGATGGACGAAGCAGGCACGCCTTTCTGCTTTACCATTGATACGCAGACGCTTGCTGATCAAACCGTGACCGTGCGTGACCGGGATACGTTGCAACAACAGCGATTGTCTATAGAAAGTGTAAAAGAGTTTTTGGCGGACAAAATCAGCGAATAATCAAGGAAAATCGCTTTTTTATGCCTTTCTGTCATATTTTATAGGTCATTTGCTACGGACCATTTAGAAAAAAATAAAAAAATATTGAAAAAAGAGTTGAAGTTTTATAAGAGGATGCTACGATATATAGAGTGTTAAGTGAATATTGATCAGCGAATAGCTGATGTAACACCAATCTTGCTCTCTCTCTCCCTCCCCAGGCTGGCGTTCCTTCGGGCCGCCAGCCTGGTTTTTTTATTGCCGCGAATAAAACATGGATAATTTATCTCCAACCGCCCAACGTGCGATTGTCCCCCCCTCGGCACCTGCGGGAAAATACCTGAAGGCGTTGATTACTCACGATAATATGAAATATATTAACTTTGTTCCTGCGGCTTATAAGGCACAAGCACACTGTTTAAGCGGATTTTCCCCGTGTCATTCTCATTGCGCCGAATCGTAATGACGTTATTTCCGGCCACAAGATTTAAATATATTGGCACATTTTCCCACTGGTTCCAGTTCTTCAGCGAAGGTATGGTCAATCGACTGACAAAAATACCATTGACATACACACTCATGGTTTTGACGGTTCCAACATCGCCATTGGCCACGCGGAAGGCCGCGCGGTAGGAACCAGCGGTGTGGCGGCCCATATAAAATGTGGCGGCGGTGCCCGGCGCATCAAAGCCATGAATATAATTTTCACCAGAAGATCCGCGGACGGCCTTTGCAACCTCCGGGCGCTGAATTTTTGCCGCGCCAAACAAACGAGCGTCCTTGTAATATCCCCACGTGGGAGGCAACCAATTCGTGTGGGGCGAAGGACCGGAAAGGGATGCTCCTGTCGCATCGAGTACTTCAATATCTTTCGCGATTTTCTCATGTCCCTGAACCGTAATTTCAACCCGTTGATCGGAGGGCACTTTGATCAGCGTTACGTCACCTCCGACATATTTATCGGTACACCATCCGGTTGCAATATCGGATAATGCGGCATCATCAGCCACATGCGTGGAGGCGGCACCATTTACAAGCACGCTCGAGGCCGCCTGCCCATGCACGCGTACGATGAAATACTTTATGGTGCTTCGGTATGTGCCGACGTTTTGCGCAATCTCGACCCGGGTGGTTGTTCCGCGCCGCACGAGGGAGATGTTCTGTCGGTGGAAGCGTCCGTGCTGATAATCATAGGATTCGCCGTCGTCATCGTAAAATTCGCCGTCGGTTTTCTGCGTGTGCGGATACAAGTCAATACATATTTTTTCAGGGCGCGCTGTGTGAATGGCTCGCACCGGATCGGCGGTGGGAATAATGGCCCCGGCCTTTATAAACAGCGGCCAATCCATCCACGAATCGGCATTAAGTTTGTAATCAATCCATTGTCCGCCGGAATAGGAATCTCCGCGGAAATAATCAAACCATTGCCCAGCGGGCAGATACACACGTTTAATCGCGCTTTTTCCGGTTGAATCAAATTTTTCAAGCACCGGTGCGGCCATGATCCAATCGCCAAACATCCACTGATCCGTCATGTCCGCAACCTGCGGATCAGTGGGATAATCAAAGGTCATGGGGCGCACGATACCTACACCGCTTTCCACACAGGCTGCGTGCTCCAGAGCATAAACGTAAAAGAACCAACTGTAGCGCTGACGGATGGCCAGCTTGACGGTTTCGCAAGCCTGATCGCCAAATACCCACGGTTGCCGCGGATCACCTGAGGAATGCGTGCGCAATGTCGGGCAGACGGCGGTAAATTGAAACCAGCGCGTGTAACACTCCGGGGAAGGATGTCCGTTAAATCCGCCGGTATCTTGCGCCCAGCGCATCTGGCCCAGCGAAATGGTGCTTAGCATGTGTTTGGTTTGCAGCCGCATTACCTCAAAGCCGGAATTGATATCCCCCGACCATGTGGCATAGGCGAAGCGCTGGGAACCCAGGTAGAAATTGCGGTTCATGGACCACACCCGCTTTTCCGGCAAGTCCTGACGTTGCCCTTCATACAGCGACTGCTGCATGTGCAGGAATTCGAAATTTCCCAGCGACCCCAAATCCGCCTCATCATTCCAGAAGCCCACGATTCCGTGCTGCATGCAGCCGTGCGTCCAGGTGGCGTGCCAATACCATTGCCGACATATTGGCTTATAAAAATCAAGATTGTGCGACATTAAGTGTGCCATGTAATCCACAAAGGGCTTTTCGCCGGGGAAAAATATTCCCAGTTTTCGCGCCGACGCCCCCTGCGTGGTGGCCGGTTCCATCTTCCCTTTGATGGGACAGAGGATGATCCTTGGCTTCATAATCCCGGTGATTTTACATTCCAGTTGTCGAGTCCAGTTAATCAGCGCGTCGGGATTGGCGGCCGTATACAGGGCTTGTGAATACTTCACCGGATTCCAACGAAATTCACCGTAATGACTGGCACCCCAGTCTTTCCAGTCGAAATCCAGCGTGAAATTATCAATGGGAATATCCGTTGCGCGGTA
>JAKATV010000407.1 GCA_021818565.1 Planctomycetota bacterium | reverse complement strand
TTCTTGCAGAGATGAACGCGGGTGCAAGGCGATAAAATACTCGCGCCAGGAAGCCACCGACACATTGTTCTGGGTTGCTTCCGCCTGGCGCATTTGTAACTTCATCGCCTCTACCTGCGGCTGAAACATCGTCAGTAACCGCGCATTAATATCATGGAGGTCACGGAATTTAGCGCGGCGCTGCAACCAATGTGGGCCGCGTCGACCGTGTTGCCGCCGGTCTTCCGCCAGCGACCGGGCAATTTCGGAAATAAGATCCTGCCGCCGTTTTGCAGCGCCCGCGGCTTGGTCCGTCAGCGACGATGGGGGCACCAGAAGTTCCGGATTGGATTTCAGGTGGTGCTGCCGCCATTTCAACTGGGAAATATTTGCTCCGCGCTGATTAATCTGTTCAGCCAAGGGCAGCAGCCAGCCGGCCGAGGCACACGCATACGCCGGGTGAACGCCAAAAAGCTGATCCATGACCCGATCTGTCATCTGGTCATACAGCGCGCCGCCGATACCATGAATAAATAAATCCGAAAGCAGCAGTCGCACAAACATCGTCAGGGTCAGGGCGCGGGGTCGCACGTGCAGGGCTGCTGCAACCAGCCGTCCGCGCAGGGTTTCAGCGGCGGTCAGGAGTTCACCGCTCATCAGATCTGTCACATTAATGCGTTGGGTTCCAAGCTGCAAATACAGGCCATTGTCCTGGTAGAGTTTAAGCCGATGGCGTGGTTGATTTCCGGCATAAATCCAGAAGGGGAGTTCAATTTCCTGGGAGGTAACGGCAAGATTGGGCATGGGGCGGCCGGGGTTGACGATGCGCTGTTCAACGCGATATTGATCCAAGGCGGAATTGTAAATCGTACACCAAGTGCGCGCATGCCGCAGCCACAGCAGCACAAAGCTATGCCACGCCAGGCCGGAACAAATATAGCTGCACGGCACATGCTGCACGTTGATGCCGAAAGAGTGTTCAAAGTTTCTCCGTGCCCGGCTCATCCATCGCACATAGTCCGCATCCGAGTCTTGCCGCAGGTCCTGCGTAAAATCCCGCAGGGCATCGGTCTGAACCAGGGGAAACTGCTGAAGTTCATGCAGCCACTGCGCTTTTTGCTCCCCTTGCGGTGATGACAGGAATTCTGCGGGCAGTGCGGAAGCGTCACCCCACGTCACCAGCTTTCTTTCAAGTCGAGAGCCGTTCCATTGGGGCAACGCGCATCCCAGATGATCTACCGTGTCGTGATCCACCAACAAATCAATGGCCATGGCCCGGCTCTGATTAGCTAGAGCGTGGGTTAAAATAACCTTGGTCCATACACCGGGGTGATAAAATTCCACCTGGTGGCCCGTAATAACCCACGGCTTGGCGGAAGAACCGGCCGGCGCTGGGGAAAAGCCGGTTTCCTGGGCAAAGCGGTTTATCGCGTCGATAAGTTCCTGGCGTGCCACGCCCGCGAGAGTTTCTATCGAGGTGCCACCGTCCGCGTAAGGCGCAGGGGAGAGGCGGGTCGTGGCGGGAAGCGCAGCAAGAAACGCGGCAAGTTCCGCGGCGGGCGGCTCAATAAGAACGTCACGATGGCGGCGCGGCACAATGATGGCGGCCGGATTGACAGTAAGTGTTTCGGAACTTGGCGATATCGGGCGTGATTCAGCGGGCGTTTCCATGTGATACACTGATTCCTCTTATGGAAACCTACGCGGGAGCAATGGATAATTCAAATCGCGCCCGATCATCAGACATCAAATTTATCCCGCCGCCAAAGTTTGGCAGCATTCGCTGGAATGCAAAGCCCGGAAGAAAACATTGAGATAATGCCGCAAGCGATGATTGGGATTATCCAGTCGGCCTCCGAAGTGCCGATTGGGGTCGTTGTAAATCAGGCGAATGGGCAACTCGGAAATACGCAGCGAAGCCTGCGCCGCACGTACCCAGAATTCCAGCGGGAAGGCGTAGCCGGTTTCACACAGCTCTAATTTTTCCATCGCCGCCACACGGTGGGCCTTAAAGCCGCAAAAGCTGTCCGTGAGATTCAGATTCAGATTGCGATTAATCACTTCTGTAATCAGGTGATTGATCAATCGACGATCCATGGGCGGTTCATCTTTTCGCGACGTGGTAAGCAGGTAGCGCGACCCGCTGATAATATCGGCATCATCCGCTGCCGCAGCGGCAATAAATTCCGGCAGCGCCGCCGGCTCATGCTGTTCATCGCAATCCATGGTAATAACCCAGTGGTAACCATGGCGGGATGAATAATCAAACGCGTCAATCAGGCTTTGGCCATAACCCATATTCCGAGGATGGCGCAATATGGAAATATCGGACACTGAACGGAGAATTTGCGGCGTGGCATCGGTAGATCCATCATCAATGACCAGCACATCCGCGTTCGTGTGCAGACGAATTTCGCCCAGCACCTTGCGCAGGTAGCGTTGTTCGTTGAAGACCGGAATGGCAATAAGCGTTTTCATCGTCCGCATTTCTCAATGCAAATAGTAGGCTACTAAACCAAGATGTCAAGGGCGGCCATAAAAGGCCGTTAATTCCTTAATTCCGGTCGATCAGTCGCTGCCGGGAGATTCGTATCGTGTCATACAACCGTGTTCCGCGGAAAACTCAACGCTGCCGCATTGAGCTAACGCTGATCTTAGGTTGGGTGCCGGGTATTGGCCGGAAAAAGTATTGCGCCTTGAATAACGAGGTGGGTTATTGGCCGGGGATCGGATTTTCCAGTAACCACTGGGCCAGCCGGCGAACGGCTTTCCCCCGGTGGCTAACCTTGGATTTCTCCTCCATGGATAATTCGGCGGTGGTAAGTCGGCGTTCCGGAAGTACAAACAGCGGATCGTAGCCAAAGCCGTTATCCCCGCGTGGCTTAAAGGCGATGCCACCGATGACATAATCCGACAGCACCACCAGCGGCTTATTTGGCAAAGCCAGCGCCAAAGCACAGACAAATTGTGCCCCGCGTTTTTCCGCCGGGACATCTTTCAGCGCCGATAGCAGTTTGCGATTATTCGCAGCGTCGTCACACGGTTGGCCGGCATAGCGAGCGCTATATATTCCAGGGGCACCGTCAAGTGCGTCAACGCAAAGTCCGGAATCATCCGCCAAGGTAAGCACATGGCTGTGTATCGCATAATGCCGGGCTTTTTTCATGGCGTTTCCGCCAAACGTTGGCTGGTCTTCAACCACGTCGGGAATGGCGGGAAAATCATGCAGCGTGAGCAATTCCAACTCGCCTATGCCTGCGCCCAGCAATTCCGCCTTAATTTCCCGTGCTTTGCCCAGATTGGTTGTGGCAATAAGTAAACGCATCCAAATCCTTTACGAAGTGTCGTAATTTTACGCTGGTTTATCGGTGCATTGTGGCCGGGCACCGGCGGGCAGAGGGGGGGCTTCAACACCGGCGCGGGGTAATGTTCCTTCCAGTTCCTGCCGCCAATGTGCAACGTCGCCCGCAGGGCCGTAGCAGTAAATCATTTTCATCGCAGTAGAACCGATATTAGTAATCTGATGGAATACGCCGCTGGGAATATAGGCGGCCTGTCCGCTATGCAGGATTTGCTTCTCTGCGCCCAGGCACATTTCCGCCTCTCCTTCCAGCACAAAATAGACTTCTTCCTGCTGCTGATTGTGCCACGGCACCTGCCCGCCATCCGGATCAAGTGTCACAAAGCCCATCGCAAAATGGGTCGCGGCTATGGGCGAAGCGCCGCCGACAACGTTCTGGGTTTTGCGCCTTGCCGGATACCGTCGGCCTGCAATCTGACTTAAATCCGCAATAATCATGAAAAAGTTCCTAAAATCAGCCATCGAATTTCAAGACATAGTATCGGATGAATGCCGGAATATGTAAATCCGGCAGGGCCATGGCACGGCCATGAGGCGGGGCAATTTTTCCAGGCGACCTCATCCGTAATGTTAGCCGGCACATTTAATGTGCCGCTGCGCCGCGGAAAGGGCACCCGCCTTGGCCGACTGTTCCGGATGTCATCGGCGCGACCCCATCCAGTAAACAACAATATTGATCCCGCCCGGAATTATTGCCACGCCCCGGCCATGGGAAATCTTATGCGGCGGGTTACGCGCGTGATGCGGCGGCATCATCGGGCAAAGCATTTAACAGGCGGTTTATATCATCGGTACTTTGATAAAAATGCGGTGAGACGCGCAATCGTCCCTCGCGTTCGACAATGATGATCTTCTGCTTTTCCAACTGGCTGATGATCTGCGCATGATTGTGAGTGCGGCTTTTAAAACTCACAATCCCGCTGGTTTCATGATCTCGCCGACTGGAAATAACGGTATAGGATTTTTGCGACAGACCGGCGCAAAGCTGCGCGGTTAAACCCAGCACACGTCCCATCACGATGTCCAACCCGATATCTGAAAGCAGTTGCATGGACGCACCCAGTGCCAGTATGCCCGGAATGTTGTGCGATCCGCATTCAAATCTCCGGGCATCGGTGCGCAGGGTAAAATCGTAATGGCCGTAATCGTTGGCGTTGACCACATTCATCCAGCCGATTTCAGGCCGCAAGGATGTCAGCATATCTTTGCGGCAATAAAAAATCCCGGCTCCTTCCGGCCCGAGCAACCATTTGTGTCCATCGGCGGAAAGGAAATCAATATTCATCGCCCGCACATCCACCGGCAATACGCCGCAGGCTTGTATGCCATCCACACACAGCAGAATTCCGCGGGTTCGGCAGAATTGGCCGATCGCGGCGATATCATGACGGAAGCCGCTGGCGTATTCCACGTGCGACAGCGCGATCATGCGCGTGCGGGGGGTGACGGCTTGGAATATGCTTTGAATGTCCACGCGGGCGTCAACCTCGGGCAGCATAATGTGTTTGGCTCCGTAGCGTTGCGCAACATCAATCCATGGATATACATTAGATGGATATTCCACGGATGTGGAGATAATTTCATCACCGGCCTTCCAGTCCAGCCCGTTGGCGACAAAGGCAATTCCCTCGCTGGTATTTTTAACAAATGCCAATTCCTCCGGCGCGGCGCCGATGAATTCGGCCGCCTGTTTGCGCACCAACTCAATTTTCTGGTACCACCGGCTGGTAAGATAGGAGTCATCACGCGCTTCACGCGCAAAGCGTTCAATTTCTGATGCGGCGCGGCCGGAAATGGGGGCCACGCCCGCATGATTAAAAAAAGCCCAGCGACGGGTAATGGGAAATTCGACGGCAACATCAAAGTTTGCGGGTAATGACGGTAAGGCTG
Organism: Planctomycetota bacterium; assembly: GCA_021818565.1. Classification (GTDB taxonomy): domain Bacteria; phylum Planctomycetota; class Phycisphaerae; order WQYP01; family WQYP01; genus JAMDCX01. The sequence goes on along the minus strand of JAKATV010000407.1, from coordinate 5,310 downwards.
TAGCATTCACTGGAGATAGGGACATGGCGTAGCTTCCTTTTTCGATACTGTGGCAGTATGACCGACAAATTATAAATTGGCCAGCCCATAGCAACCGTCCACAGTGACAGCCATAGTAACAGCCCATAGTAACAGCCCATAGTAACGGGGGTGACCGCCCCCACATCAGTGGGCCGGCAAATGGGCTGATGCGTTAATGCGGTGCGCAAGGGCGTACATAAGAATGTTACACGCCAAGGATTGTGCGGACCTTGGTGCGTAGCCGCGGATGGCCCACGTGTTCGTTCCCAGCAGACCCGAGGTGATATCTTTTGAGGAAAGGACCACGGCCCAGCGGTGATTAAGGCGAATGCCGAATAGTTGCGGCGTGGTGCGCGGATGATTGGCATTTGCGCCATATTGTCGGTAGGTCACCTTGGCGGCGTTGATACCGCCGGGAATCATTCCGGTAAACAATGGACTGTGAGCCGGAATATCCTCAAGCTTCCTGCCGGGATAAAGGGATTGAATCAGTAGCGCGCAGGAATGGGTGAACGCGGTCTTCCCGCCGCAACTGTCGGCGAAGAGCATTCCACCAGCGTTGAGATAAGCGCGTAATGCTGCGATATCCGTGGCCGAGAACGATATGCCGCCCACGCCCGTAAGGTGCACCAGTGGTAATATTCCGGCATCCGTCGCGCTAAGTTGTGCTATGCGAACGCTGTGTAACGAGACATCAGTCCGATCATACGCGGCGAGCATGGCGGCCAGGCGGGGCCACGCACCGGGTTCCGGATTCCAATTGCCATGAAATGCCAACAAGCCAACGGAAAGTTTTCGAACGGGCGGCTGATTGGGCGGCGGGACGGTCAGGCTGTGCAGGCGATTAGCGAGATACCCTTTTCCCGTGGCATACAGATAAAAATTCAATGGCAGTTCCCAGTACTGCTTGTGGTTATGCAGGCGGCTCTGCCATACGCCGGCCATATCGGAAGGACTGATAATCCATAAATACCGCACGCCATTGGACATCGCCAGCAGCGGAGAGGCAATATGGAACCATGGCTGCATGGTCATCAGCGGACTGGCAGCCGGCACAGGCCGGAATTTGAAGGTATTTTGAATGCATGACTCCCCGGCCTGGATCATTGCCCGGCGGAAACGTTTGGAATCTCCATCGCAGGAGCACACCACCATTCCGCCTGCATAGATATATTGTCTTAATTTATTAAGAACCGCTGCGGTAAAATGCGGATTTTTGTGGCCGGTGATCAGAAGAATCGGCGAATCCAGCCATTGACTCACCGGCGAAGTTGTGGTGACCACCTGCCAGTTCAGCGGGGTTTCCATTTCATGGGAAAGATAGGATGTGATATTGGCGGCATCACGCTGGCGGGCGTTCCACTGGCCGTAAAAATGAGGAGAATATTGCAATTTGTTGATAAACACCGGGTTTAAGCCCCGGTCCAGAACCAGTAATGAATAGGCGGTGCCGATGACGTGGTTGCCCCGCCGCGGCGCGGTAAAATTGGCTCGCCAACTCCCATTAGACTTCTGTGTCAACAACAGTGTGCGGACATAATCACGGTACCAGTTGTGTTTGCCGAAATATTTTATCCCACTGGCAAGACCAACACGCTCGTAGCCATACATGACATACTGATTAATCGTGGTGGGGTTAAAATGCGTGTTCAGCCAGCGCAGGCCGCGGACAATATTAACATCCGGATGTGGGTGGATATTGAGGTCCGAGGCGTTGATAAATTCATCGGAAATAAACAGGCTGGCAACCCCGGCGGGTGTAAAACTTTGGGGGTGCGTGTGGTCATTGGTGTAACCCCATGAGCCATCCATATGCTGGGTATTGCGCCAATGTAAGGCCAATAGTCGCCACTGCGCGGTAAGCACCTTCAACCCCGCGTGCGCGCACGCCCATAGGCCCAGCACGCCATATTGCGTATTGGAATTATCCCATAAAAAGCCGTTCTGCCCCCGCCAGGTATAGGAAAAATCTCCGCCGGGAATCATGGCGCGAAACAAATATCGGCGGTCACGATTCAGGGCCGTCATGTATTTTTTACGTTGCACATTGGGCAGCAGCGTTAACGCCTGGGCTTGAAAAGATGCGGCATACGTTGCTTGCGCTTTCAGATTGGCCAGATAGTTCAACGCCTGTCGCATGCGCGGGGAAAAGCTATACAGTTGCGGCGGATGCAGGCTTTGATCGACATCCATGAGCGCTTCGAGCACCAAGGCGGTTTCTCCGCCGTGTTCCGGGGCACCGACCCAGTCCAAGCCATCGTTCCAGTAGTGTTTCCCCTTTTCCCGCTTAAGAAGAAAATTTACCCCGCGGGTAATAGCTCCAAGTACCTTTCGGTTTGTGGTGCGGTTGGTATCGACTGTTGGATCAGCGGCGGTCAGGCTTAAGGGGCGCGGGCTTATGCGTGGGTTTGGCGGTAAGGGGGCCTTCGGGAGTGTGCGAATGAGATGTTTTGGCAAAGGCGCGGACGCTTTGGAAGCAACGGCGGATAATTTCGATTTCACGGCAATTCGGGCGGGAAGTGGCGCAACGGGTTGTTTAACGGGTACTACCAATGCCACGGCGTGCGGTGCCTTTATGGCGGGTCTGGGCATGGAGGAGGCGGTCTTCTCAGGCATGGAAGATAAGTGCACATACGCCAGCATGAATGCAGATCCAATACCCCCAAGGATCAGAAATATCATTACCGCAATGGCCATGACAAGCCGGCTGTGCCACCGAAATCCTGTGGTTTCCAAAGGACCTTCCGCCGGCACGGGTGTTGCCGTGGGCGGCGCGGAAAGTCGCGCCCAGCATCTGCGGCAAACAACATGCTCTTCCCAGACGTGCGGGCTGTCAGAAGCAGCTATCACGCGGCCACAATTTTCGCAGTTGGTGGTTTCTGTCACGTTGCAACTCGATGGTTTTCCGGCCTGGTAAATTAAGCGGCGACATTTATTTGTAACCGCCCGGCGTCGGTGTCAGACTTACCCGTCGCGGGATCTGCGACGACGCGCGAAATTTAATTATACCATCGCCTGCAGAATTCTACCCCGCGATTTCGTGCAGGGCCTGAAGTAGCAGGTCAATATCTGCTGCGGAATTAAAATGTCCGGGGCTTACGCGCACGGTACCATCGGGAAATGAATTTAGCACGCGATGGGCGTAAGGGGAGCAGTGCAAACCAGGGCGCACGGCGATGGAAAAGGATTCATCCAGAATGCCACCAAGCTCCTGGGGACTGAATCCTTCCACATTAAAGCAGACGGTGCCCACGCGATTGGCGGCGGCATCGGGGCCGACTGGGCCATAAATATTCAGAGCGGCAATATCCGCCACCCCATCAATAAATCGCTGCACCAGAGCTTTCTCATGCGCCAGGGTTTTGGCGGGATCATGTTTAATAACAAAGTCAGTAGCCGCCCCCAGGCCCGCGATGCCCACAGTGTTGGGTGTGCCGCCTTCCAGCAGATACGGCATGAGCCGTGGCTGCGTTGCCGTGGAGGAATCACCGCCGGTGCCACCCTCACGGAAAGCTATCAAATCATCCATATTAATGGTCGTATGGAGATACAGTCCGCCTGTGCCGGTGGGGCCTAAAAGTGATTTATGGCCCGGAAACGCCAACATATCTACATGTTCATGCGCAATGTTAATCGGAACTGCTCCGATGGTCTGGGCGGTATCCAGCAGAAACAATACGCCATGTTCGCGCGCAATTTTTCCAACGGCCGCCGCCGGTTGAACTGTGCCCAGCACATTGCTGGCATGGGTAATGGCAATCATGCGAGTTTTGGGGGTTATGGCTTTTTTCACGTCATCGGGATCAATCACGCCGGTCTGCGGCGAAAAGCTAACGCGCGTAAGCGTAATAAAGCCGGCATCCGCCATGCTTTGCAATGGTCGGCTGACGCTGTTATGTTCCAGCATGGTGGTAATGACGTGATCACCGGATCGCAGGATGCTTTTGAACGCGATATTTAAAGCATCGGTGCAATTCATGGCGAAAATAAGCCGGTGAATATCCGTCCCACCGATAAATTCAGTTAATTGTTTCCGAACACGATCAATCATCTTCTCCGCCGCCACAGCCATGCGATGCCCCGCCCGGCCCGGATTGGCGGCGTCATGCGCCAGAAATTCCGTCATGGCGGCAGCGACTTCCGGCGGCTTAGGCCAACTGGTTGCAGCGTTATCGAGATAGGTAACAGTGTTTTGGGGATTCATCGGTTGTGGCCTCGCATTTATCTTCCGTGAATAAATTTACATTGCTTATTTTTTAGCCGCGTGTGCTTGCACCGCGCGTCCGTCGGTTCAAAAGGTGCGTTTCCGCGCGGTGCAAGCACACGCGGCTAAAAACCAGTCGGGGCACTATCCCCGAACCCATTAAAAGGTACCACAAATGACCATTTCTGTGGTCGCAATCCGTCTTTAATCGGATTATTTTCCACATAGCGCACCGCTCGGTCCATGTCCGCCTCCGAGTTGAGAAATACGCACCAATGCCCGCGCGCCCAAATCGAAGGTTTCTCCAATTCCGGCGGGTTATTGCAGGCGATCAGTCCTTCTTTGCGCAATTGATGCGTCGCCCGACTTTTTAAGTGCGATACGATCCGGCCAACAAGGCGGTCGCATCCGGCAATAACCAAATGGGCGTGTCGAGGCATCACACTGCATGCGTGGATCATATAACCGCTTTCCCTTGCCGCCCGTGCAAATCCCGCAGCGATCGCTCGTGCCTGCAGCCCGGTGAATTCAACAGGTTCCCACTTTAACCGGGCTTTAGCTTTCAGCCGCGCCGCGACATCGTGCGGATCACACGCTCTAGATCGACCACCGGTAACGGGCGTGGCCCTTCCGGCAACATGGAAGAGGGCATCTGAACCAACATAATGGGAACCTGATCCTCGCGGGTCATTTGGCAGCCAGAATCCATACGAGCAGACGACAACGTGCCAGCCCAGAATCACAACGATATTCTCCATTCTGGATAACACAATCCCCGGCCACACGCCGCGCGGTGCAAGCACACGAGGCGAAAAGAAACGCATCGGGGAACCACCTGCAAATTCAATCGCTGCGGCCACGTTCCATAAACAACCCGTTTAGCCGCGTGTGCTTGCACCGCGCGTCCCGGGAATCAATCATCGCGCTCCCGTGCGGCCGCCGCATCACACCGCCGGCAGGCCCTGCACGCGACGCCATGCGGAAAGCTGCCCGGCGTGGTAGCCCTCATGCCATGTACCGTACAGAAAAATGGTATGGCCGATGGTGGGGAATCGTTCTCGGCGGGCGGGATCCGGATGCGGTTG
>JAKATV010000118.1 GCA_021818565.1 Planctomycetota bacterium | reverse complement strand
ATCTCGCCTGACTTTCCTGCATAATCTGCTGACCAATGACACAAAATCTTTAGTCGCCGGTCGCGGGTGTTATGCGTATCTGTTGAATCTGAAAGGGCGCATTGTTCTGGATGTGAATGTGCTGCACAAGGAAGGCTCCACGCTTCTGGAAGTGGACGCCCGATTGGCCGACGACCTTTGCCGCACGCTTGATAGTTATCTATTTTCTGATCAGGTGGAGATACGCAATGGCGCTGCTGACTTTGGCCGCATGACGATCATCGGCCCGGGCGGAAGTGCTATATTGGATCGCCTTGCCGGTACAAGCATCACCGCAGGTTTGACCGAACCGCTGCAGAGTTGCCGTGCCGAAATCTTGCGGCATTCCTGCACCGTGTTTCGCAATGATCAATGTGGTGAACCGCAATATGAATTGATTGTTCCGCGCAATGCCCTGGCCGCCCTTTGGACCGGAATACTTCATGCGGCTAACGGCGAACCGACTGATGGAGATTTTAAGCCGGGGATGTTCAAATTACGCCCCATCGGCTGGTCGGCATATAACATCGCGCGCATTGAGGCCGGCACGCCGCTATTGGGAATTGATTTGACGGACCAAAACTTGCCCATGGAAACCGCACACTGGTATTCGCGTGCGGTGCACATATCCAAGGGGTGCTACCTGGGGCAGGAAGTTGTAGCGCGCATGCACGCGCATAAGGCGGTAGCCCGGATGCTCGTAGGATTAAAAAATCCGGGAGATGTGCCGCCTGTGGCCGGTGAACCCCTGCGAGACGGCGAAACCATTGTGGGGGCCGTTACCAGCAGTTGCATGTCCCCCATGCTGGGGAATCAAGCCATTGCAATGGCGTATGTAAAAAAGGCCTACGCCCAGCCTGGCCGCGTCTTAACCGTGTATACCCTGCACGGGGAAGTGCGCATAACGGTCAGCCCATTGCCCTTCTGGGCTGCCCCAGAGACCAGAAATGTCGGGGAGTCGGCAAAGGAACGGATCTGAATGGCAGCATAGGAAAGAATCAGGAGTTCTCTTATGAACTGCATGTGTTGCAGGATACGCTACCGGCGGGAACTTTTTGGACATGTCTGGATAGTAGCTGGCGTGGTCACATGTGTGGTCCTTTTGGCCATTAGTTCCCGCCGCGCTGTCGCTATGGATCTTCCGTCGTACAACCTCGATTCGCTGGCCTTCATGGCGCACGACATCGTGTCTGGCCGGGTCACAGCAGTGCATGGCGGTGCTCTTGAAGTAAAACTTCAGACGGTTTACGCAGGCGGCCTACGGGCAGGGGCCGACATATCTGTGGACGTACCCGCCTTTTTCGAGATCTGGCACAGCGACGGCAAGAGCAGCGCACCAGGCCCGGGTGATCAGTTCTTTTTCTTCCTTGTCAAAGGCCGTCCGCAATTTTTATTTCATCCCCCATCAGGCTCCTACGTTCCTGTGCCCTCCGGCCTGGACTTGGTCGTGGATCGGCGAGTCTACTGGTTTTACCAAATCAGCAATCCGGGGGGCTATCTCGCGGGGCCGAACGCGCCGTTCGGAAGAAAGAGGTCACAAGCCCTGAAGCGTTTCGTGGTGTCGCTGCAACAAGGTATTAAGCGGGTCCAAACCGCAAAGGCTTTCTTCAAGACACCGCCAAATCGCACACAAATCCCGCGCCTCCTCTCAATGTTGAAACGGCGAGCTGCATTGGACAAGGGAACCATGCGCTTCGAGGATGCGATCGCGGACGCCGCAGCCGAACGACTTTCGCTTTTCAGCGATTGCCCCGGTGCAATCCTCCCTTCGATAACTTACGCCAGCCACATTGGTTTTAGGGCATCGGTGGCACTCCCGTCGGCTTTGGCGACGCCAGCGGGACGCGACCTGTGGCTGACCTGGATTGGAGACCGCCACACGCCTATGCGTGTTAAGGGGGCACTTGCGGCAGGTGCCTTCACCTTGGGCATGAACTACTGGATGTATGGCTCGTCCAGCGGGCCGGTGCTGATGCCGGGGGCGGGGCGTGGCCGTCGCGTGTCCCATTCGGTCAATGGGAATTACATGGCAAGGCTGGCAACTCTCGCGCTGCGATTAAGACGCGACAAGCCGTTTTTTCAAGGGTTGATGGGACAATGGGATTTTCTAATCCGCTGCAACACCGGTGTTCCGCTCGGGTTGCCTGTCCCGAGTGTTCAGCGCGATTTGACCCATGCGTATCTCATATTGGCGGCAGGTGAAAAGACCGCAGCCAATCAATGGCAGAGAACTGCGATTAACATGGTCCTCCGAGATATGGCTGCATTTTTACTCTGTTGCGATAATTCCGGCAATGAGGCCAACCAGCCCTCCTACGACCTGGATTCTTTGGCATTTCTGGCCCATGACATCGTATATGGGCGCATCGTCGCACTGCACGATGATGATGCCGTGGTAAAAATCCAGACCGTCTATTACGGAAACCTGCGAAAAGGGACGGAAATTAAAATTGCAACATGCAGTGCGTACAGAGTTGCGGACCGCAAATACGCAATCAAGGGTTTCAGGATGATTCCTAGCCGCCGGACCCCGACGGTCATGTTAGGTCTTAGACCCTTGCAGCCTGGCGTTAATGTTTTTCTGTTTCTCACTCCGATTAAATATCGGAGACGATGCGTCTTCAACTTGCCGGCAGGCACATTGGTGGAGCTTCCGTCGGGTTTAGGGCCGGCCTTGGAACATTTTGTCAGTGCGCACTCGCCGCCCCTCTTCTCCGTCCCGCGGGATGCAATGGTGCCGGTTCCTTCAGGCGTTAAGGTGGTCGTGGCCGGGCGTGTCCGCGGATTCTTCTTCAATTACGAAGGCTATAAGTATTATTCGGCTCGCCCAACCTCATACTGGGAGCACCCTTGGCCCACGGTGCATGCATTTGCCAGGATGTTGGAGCAATCTTTGCAACGTGTCAGTACCGTTCGCGCTGATTTCAAATCCGCGCCTCGCGCAAAGGTGGCTCCGCGCCTGCTCGCGCTGCTCCGAAGTCGGGAGGCCCTGCAGCTATGGAACGGAGGCTATGCGGACAGCATTGGGCGGGCCGCCATCAGGAACATTGCACGATCCCACAACCCGCAGGCGATTGTGGGCGCTCTTTCGAGTCACTACCTATGGAATGATGTTGGAGGCCATGTCGGGGCGTTTTTCTCCGAGCTCGCGACGCCGACGGGACGAAACCTGTGTTTGAGCGTCCTCGGGAATCCAAAAGCACCGGGCGGAGCGCGCTATTGGATCGCCGAGTATTTCTCGACGCTCGGCATACGCTTTTGGCAGGATGGGACTGACAATCCTTCCGACCCTGCGAGCCACGAACTTGGTCGGCCTCTCGAAAAGCATCGCGCCAACGGGCATTACATGGAGCGAGTTGCTCGTTTGACTCTCCGCATCAGCCACGATAAGCGGGAGTTTTCCCCGCTCGTACGATCCTGGAACAGTTTGATCGTAGCGTATACTGCGACACCCGTTGCGACCGAAGATATCGGCGTGAGAAAAGATATGGAACACGCTGACGATATCTTGAAGTCGGGTGAGCGCGGCCGGATGCTTAATGCCTCGCAGCGCACCGCTATAAACAGACTCAGGAGAAGCATTGCGGCGTTTTTGTGGGAATGATCGCGGATTCCTGACATTATTTAGGATTTTATATACATGAATGACTGTTCTGCCGCTATTCGCTTTACCAATGTTGAATTCATGCGTGAGGATCGGGCGATTCTCGCGGGTATAAACTGGGAACTTCCCGCGGGTGGGTGGGGGGCTATTGTAGGGCCGAACGGCAGTGGAAAATCCTCGCTGGTTCGCATGGCGGCGGGGTATTTGTGGCCCACGCATGGAACGGTGGATGTGCTGGGGCATCGACTGGGCGAATATCCAGTCAGTGAATTGCGCCGGAAAATATCGGTTGTTGAGGCGTTAAGCATTTATCCCTTTGATGAACAGATGACGGCCGAAGACGTTGTTTGCAGTGGTTTCTTTGGTTCCTTGACGCTAAGTTATTATCAACCGGATCAAGCACAGTGGAAACGTAGCGCCAATGTTCTGGCGGATGTGCGGATGGAGTCGTTTGCGAAGCGAAAATTCTGGACCCTATCCACCGGTGAGCGTATGCGGGTGCTGATTGCCCGCGCACTGGTCCATGAGCCGGCGCTGCTGATGCTCGATGAATGTACATCCGGGTTGGATTTGCCGTCACGAGAAACGGTGCTGATATTTCTTTCGGAATTGGCTCAATTACCTTTGCCGCCGGCCTTATTAATGATCACCCATCACCTGGAGGAATTACTGCCGCGCATTGAGCAGACCCTTTTATTAAATAGCCGTGGGCAGGCTATTGCTGCCGGTCCGCCCAGCCAAACGCTTACCGATTCACTGCTAAGCCAGGCGTTTGACTGGCCGATTCGCGTCACATTACGTGAGGGCCGACGGTATGCGCACAGTGAAGGCTGGCCGAGGTTGCATCCCCCGCTATAATTCTCCTGCGGTGTCCGGTGCGATCCAGTAAGTTGACCGCATGAGATGTGTGCCCGCAGTGCTCTGGACAGGCTCCGGAGATGAACTGGAAAAAAAAGGAACTTGGAAGTATGGCGAATATTGAGCAGGTTGTGATCATCGGTTCCGGTCCCGCGGGTTGGACCGCCGCAATTTATGCCGCCCGCGCTAATCTTAAGCCGCTGGTCATTGCCGGTGATGGAGCCAGCCGTGAACGTATGCCCGGCGGGCAGTTGATGTTCACCACGGAAGTGGAAAATTTTCCCGGTTTCGTTCATGGTATTGATGGTCAGAAGATGATGGGCGTGCTGCAACAGCAGGCCGAGCGATTCGGCACACGGGTCTTGCAGAATTTTGTGACACGTGTGGATTTCACCGCGCGGCCCTTCAAGGTGTGGCATGTTAATGATCTCTCCGGCGACGCCGAAACCGAAGTGCGGGCGCACGCTGTGATTATCTCCACCGGAGCCAGCGCTAATTACCTGGGCCTGGAAAGCGAAAAGAAATTTGAAAACAATGGCGTGTCGGCCTGTGCGGTATGCGATGGCGCGTTGCCGCGCTTTCGCGATAACCCGCTGGTGGTTGTGGGCGGCGGTGATTCCGCCGTGGAAGAGGGAACGTATTTGACGAAATTTGCCAGCATGGTTTATCTGGTTCACCGCCGCGATACGCTGCGGGCCAGCAAAATCATGGCGGAGCGGGCCTTATCCAATAAAAAAATTAAACCGGTGTGGAATTCCGCGGTTGAGGAAGTGCTGGGCAATCAGGCCGATGGTGTTACCGCCGTGCGGATAAAAAATCTTAAAACCAATGCCACATCCGTGCTGGAATGCCGCGGCATGTTTGCGGCGATCGGCCACACGCCCAACACCGCGTTTCTAAAAGGCCATATTGATCTTGATGCCAAAGGATATATTGCCCTGAAGGAGCCTTTCCGTTCCACCACCAGCGCGGAAGGCGTGTTCGCCGCCGGGGATTGTGCCGATCCAATTTACCGTCAGGCGATTACCGCGGCGGGCATGGGGTGCAAGGCGGCCATTGATGCCGAACGCTGGCTGGCGGAACAGGGAATTCATTGAGATACAAGCCAAAACAACCTGCTGAAGATAACCGCCCGCCTGTCGGCAACGCGGAGGTGAAGTTTGAAAGCCTGTACGTCGATGATGATCTGCTGGTGATCGGGAAACCCTCCGGTCTGGTGACACAGCCAGGCTTGGGGCATGTCAAGGATACGCTGCTTAATGGGCTGTTTGCCCGGTATGGCCATCAGTTGCGCCAGTTGGGACCCCGGCGGGATTGGGGGTTGCTGCACCGTTTAGATCGGCAGACCAGCGGATTACTGGTCGTGGCGTTGCGGCCTCGTGCGTATGACGCCCTGCGCGATGATTTTGAACACCGCCGATTGGACAAACAATATCTCGCCATTGTCGCCGGCCGACCTGATCCCATGCAGGGGGTGGTGCAGGCGCGGTTGAAGGAAATTCAGACCGACAAGAAAAAGGTCATTATTTCCCGTAGCGGGGAAGAAGCCATTTCCGCCTATCAGGTGGTAAGTTTCAGTGCAACGGCCGCGCTGGTGGACGTGCGAATTAAAACCGGCCGCCTGCACCAGATTCGCGCGCACATGATGTTTCTGGGCACGCCCGTGCTGGGGGACGATTTGTATATACCTGATGGCATGTCGCACAATAAACTGCCCAAAGCGCCGCGCTTGTGCCTGCACGCCTGGAAACTGGGGTTTAAGCATCCGGTTGCGAACACGTGGCGGGAGTTTGTCCAGGTTCCTCCCCCTGATTTTTTGGCGGTTGTCCGCCGGTTGGGCCTGCACATGCCGACGGAATCGGCGTAGGAACTCTCCAGTGGGCCGACAGGCAATTATGCCGCAGCGCTGGGGCGTCTTGGGAGACTGGCGGGCGGCACGGGATCAACCACCGGATTATCACCCGGTGCTGGGCAGATGGCATAATTTTATAGCGCACCGTGGGCCTTGGGGAACGAAAATGCGGCGCGGACCGCGATTTGAAAATTGACCAGTGGACGCCGAGCGGTGCTGCGAATATACTACGTGGCTCAAATTGCCTGGGTCATGGGCGTTGGTAGTGATCAGGCCGGGTAATTATTTGAGCGTTGAGCTTAAATTAAGTTAGGAGTGTTGGCGTGGCCAAGCATAAAACACACAAAGGAATTAAGAAGCGGGTTAAAATCACCGCTACGGGAAAAGTCAAATTCCATAAGCATAATAAGGGGCATTTGCAGAGTGCCAAGTCCGGTAATCGGCGACGGCGCTTGCGCGGCACCACGAGCCTTACCGGGCCGTTTGCTGATAAGATGGTTACTTTGCTTGGGCCTTCCGCCCGCTAAGGCTGTTTTGCGATACCGGGGCATTTGGGCACCGGAACAATACCGGAACAATGGAATAATGTGATCGAAAGATCGAATACCAGAATCATTTGTTGAGGAATTTACCATGCCACGAGTAAGAGTCGGCTCCGCCCGGAAAAAGCGGCATAAACGTTTACTGAAGCGCGCTAAAGGCTTTGTCGGCGGACGCAGCAAGCTCTATAAAACAGCCCATGAAACATTGCTGCGGGCCGGTGCCAACCGGTTCAGCGGTCGCAAGGAAAAGAAGCGGGATTATCGCGCTCTTTGGATTACCCGTCTGACCGCTGCCGCACGCAGCCGCGGCCTGCGGTACAGCCAGCTTATTTCCGGCCTCTCCAAAGCCAATATTGAGTTGAACCGCAAGAGCCTAAGTGAAATTGCCATCGCTGATCCCGCCGCATTTGACGCCATTGTCGCCAAAGTGCGTGACGCGCTGGGACTCAAGGCGGCCTGAAAACGGGCGGTTGCCAGATGGACGAGGACTCCAAAAACCAGGAGCTAGGAGTTAGGAGTTGGGAGTTAGAATGCTTCGGAAGCGCTGGCGCTTCTAAATTCCAAATTCCAGATTCCAAGTTCGAGGTTCCAAATTCTAGGTTCTAGGTTCTAGGTTCCAATCCGCTGGCATGTGCCATTTTTGTCAGGTACGCCATCATCGCCGCCACTTGTGGAGTAATTCAACGTGAATCTTGATGAATTACTGGAGCACGCCCAAAAGGAGCTTTCCGCTGTAACCTCAGCCGATCAGGTTGAGGCCTTCCGTATTAAATATCTGGGAACAAAGGGGCTTCTGAAAGCTGCGGGGGACCAGCTTAAAACCTTTCCCAATGATCAGAAGCGCCAATACGGTGCCAAGCTTAATGCCGTGAAGCAGACCGTTCAGAGCGGCTATGACCAGGCCAAAGCCGGCTTGGGCCAACGCGCGGGAGCAACGGATGCTCGCATTGATATAACTGAACCGGGGAGAATTTCTTTTGATGATTACCATCCCGGTTCGCTGCACATTATTCACCAAACGATTGACGCCCTGACTGAACTATTCGGGCGCATGGGATTTTCCGTGGCACAGGGACCGGAACTGGAGGACGAATTCCATAATTTTGAAGCCCTGAATGTTCCCCGGCAACATCCGGCGCGCGACCCGTTGGACAATTTTTATCTCCAGCGGCCCAGCGGAGCGGCCCCGCTGATGCTGCGTTCCCAAACCAGTTCCGTTCAAATTCGCGTTCTGGAATCCCAAAAACCACCGGTACGCATTGTAGCGCCAGGCCGCGTTTATCGCCCGGACACCGTAGACGCTACGCATAGCTTCATGTTCCATCAGATTGAAGGCCTGGTCGTGGATCAGCACATTACCATGGTGGATCTTAAAACCTGCATCGATCAATTTGCCAAAGCCTTTTTCGGAGCGGACGTGGAAACTCGCTTTCGCCCAAGTTTTTTTCCATTCACCGAACCCAGCGCGGAATTTGATGTGCGTTTTCACTATGCCGACGGAACGTCCAAATGGGTGGAACTCGGCGGATGCGGCATGGTGGATCCCAATGTGCTGCAAACCGTGCATATTGACCCCGAACAATACACCGGCTTCGCCTTCGGCCTGGGTATAGAACGCATCGCCATGCGCAAGCACGGCATCGAAGACATCCGCCTGCTCTTTGAAAACGACGTGCGATTCCTCAGCCAGTTCTAAGCCTGTCAAGCAACAACGACCGCAACGCTGAATTTTGTGGTGCAGGCGTCCTCGCCTGCTGTAGCCACGGCATCTGGAGTCAACTCAACAGTTTTCCCAGATCTGCGACTCCGTCGCGGTGCGAACTGTGGCGTAACAGGGCCAAGCATCCGGGAAATATCCCGTTCACGCCAGACGGTGGTAACGTTAAACTTGGAGCATATAATACGCTCCAAAGGGCGACCAAGGCAGACCCCACAGGAGGCCCAAGATAAAACAATTGGGATACCAAGGACAATCGCCCATTAATCCGGCGCGGGTGCGGTTCTGTGCCCTCGCGGTTCAGGTTGTTGTATCTTTTTGCGGCCTGCCGGCTTGCGTGGCCCGGCGAAAGGTGGCCATGGCCCTTAATTATCAGCAATGAAATAGACGCCGAAAAAAACGGCTTGAAGGTTATTTCCTCGCTGGGTAACGTGGTGGGGTATTCCGGGGGGGGACAATGCGAGCGGTCGGAGGCATGAAAAGCAATGTACCATCGTCTGGGCCGGGTGTCAAGAAACAGGTGACTGTCCCTTGATTCAAAAATTCAGGTCCGGAATGCCGCCGCGGAGTTGCCGTTAAAGTAAAGGAATGGCCTGAATACGGGGATCAGGATCGAGATTGAAATTGAAATTGAAATGCACCGTTACTGGATAAAACTTGACCCGACAGGCGGCGAGCTGGGCGGTTACGGCGTATTGATGGGCTGTGGTGTGACCGCTGACAATCTTGGGGACGCGTTGCCCATGGTAGGGGTAATCGTGTTTAAGGGAGACCAAACGCCCGCGGTTCTATCCGCCACTGAAGATGTGGACATCTCGACGCTGGATCCGAAACACATCCTTCCGAACATCGCCTATCCCGACCGCGTGGGGGTGTGGTTCCCAAGTTTTAATTATATTTATACCGACCGCAGCCGGCTGGGATCGTCGGTCCGCGAAATGCACAGGGATCGCCGTGCGCCTAATAAAGACCTGCGAGAGTTGGTCAGGGTGAACAAGGCGTTGTATCCGGGGTTGAGGAAGAAAGAGCCGAAACGGCTATCGTGGCTCGGCCGATTGTCGAGCCGCCGATTTTCACCATAACCGTGAGGGTACGGCGGCCCAGCGAATTGTGATGGGGCCGCGGGCGGCAACCGCTTTTTTGCCGGGCTTTTTTTCCCCCCTCGGCTCGCCAGATTGGGGTGACGGGTATAGAATGGTGGGATGAAAGTCAGTTTGTTTGTTACGTGTCTCACCGATTTATTTGCACCTGATGTGGGCATGGCGGTGGTTAAAACGCTGGAGCATTTCGGATGCAGTGTGGATTTCCCCACAGGCCAGACGTGTTGCGGCCAGCCGGCGTTTAATAATGGGTATCCTGCGGACGCTCGGGCTTTAGCGGTTAAGATGATTGATGTTTTTCATGATGCGGACTATGTCGTCACGCCATCAGGTTCCTGCTGTGCCATGATACGGGATCATTACATTGAACTATTTCATGATGATCCGGATCAGCGGAAACTCGCGGAGGATTTTGTCGCCCGGTGTTACGAATATGTCGAATTTCTCACCAAAATTTTGAAAGTTGATTTATCCACGCTTTCGCTGCCGGAAAATGAAACATTTACCTATCACTTCACGTGCCATTTGCGCGGCTTGGGAGCCACCGGAGAGCCGGCGATTCGATTGCTTAAGCAGCTTGGCGGGGCGCAATTTACGGCCTTGGAAAAGGCGGAACAGTGCTGTGGTTTTGGAGGCACGTTTGCCATTAAATATTCCGATATCAGCGGGGCCATGGTGCGCGATAAGGTGGCGTGCGGCGATAAAACCGGGGCACAAACCATGATTGTCAATGATGGCGGTTGCGCCATGAACATCGGCGGTGCCTGCCACCGCATGGGGGCCTCATTCCGGGTGCAGCATATTGCGCAGATCATCGCTGCCGCCATTGAGCATACCGCGGGGGCGAAAGCATCA
>JAKATV010000062.1 GCA_021818565.1 Planctomycetota bacterium | reverse complement strand
TTGGGATGGCGGTCAAAAATCAGATCCCAGAGCGTGCGATATTCCTGATTGGACATGGTCTCCGATATGGGCAGAAAGCCCTTGGGCAATTCTAATTTTTTAAGACCGGCGAATTCGGGATTTTGGCCCCATTGGCGAATCCAGTCACTGACTTTTTCCGGCGATGCAAAAGCGTGGTGCAGAAGGGCCATGAGGTGGGATTTTCCACGCCCCCGCTGGCCGAGAAAAACCAGCGGACGGCCCTGCGCTTTAGTCGAAATAGCGGCCAGCGCGTGCTGCACATCGGCGGTGGGATACGTAATACTCAAAAGGCCGCTGGGGTCGCGTTGAGCCCATCCGGTATTCTGACGATTGCGCAGTTCGATGGCAGTGCCGCGCATGTGTCCGGAGCGAAATTCCTCCCTTAATTCCAAGGATAGATTAGCAGGCATGGGTGGCTCCGTTTCATGTTTGGCCGGGGCGTAGCAATTCGCATTCGCAAGCACAGCCATTTAATGATGTCGGAAGTTTAACGGGGATCGCGCGGGCGGACAAATGGGGGCCGGGCGGCGGAGGTCGCGGCGGAGCGGGGAAATTTGGAGCGGGTGAGCGGGCGAGTTTTGGTGCATCGGGACCGACGCTTTCCGGGGGACCCAAATGCGGGCTGTGCTTTTGATTTTCAATAATGAGCACGGGATTCAGATTTTGGTTTTAATTCCCATTGCGCGTAACACGCACCAGCCATTGGCCGCTTCAAAAAGCTGCGCCGCGCCGCCCAAGGCGCAACCTGCCGTGGCCCACCAAAGCCAGTTCCAACCAGTCAACCAGACTGCCAGTGCCGACAGAATCGCCAGCCCCATCAAAATCGTGCCGGAGATTCCCCGCACTCTAGCTCCCTTCGCATCGATATTACACGTAAACTTCATGTTCTTTCCTATCGCCTATCTCTATTGCCGTGGCGTACTTTCAGGCAATGTCAGCAATGATTGCCCGCCATTGGCCATTGTAACTTTTAATACCGCCGCTTGCGCTGCCGGTACGCACAGCCCCTGCGCGCCATCCGTGCAGTAGGCGTAATATATTTTAATCTGCCAAGGTAAAAGCCCAGCCGCTTTTGCCATCGCCAACGTGGCCGGCGTGATGGCGAAGTCCACAGGAATCTTGCCGTGGGCGTTAACGGATTCTTCCGCGATAACATGCGAGCCGCTGGTGATGCGCAAACTAATTGGAATATCCGGAGTTAAGTGCGTTAAGGGAGGCAGCTTTGGATTAAATTGCAGTGTAAGTGTTTTAGCGAGATTTACCCGCAAGGCCAGGGCTTCTTCGCTTGGAGTCGATTTTACGCGTGACGCCATCTGTACCGGTGCCCGCGGCGGCCCTAAGCCGCTGATAACCAACTGGTGCCAAGTTTTGGTTACGGCATTCATTTCCACAATGCGCTGGTTGTTGGTATCGGCGATAAAAATATCATGTCCGGATACGTTCAGGCCGCCCGGTTCATTAAGTTTCAATGGACCGCCGGGTCTACCGGTTCCGGGTTTACCGTCGCCGGCATAGGTTGAAACTATCCGAGTCACTGGGTTAATTAGCCGCAATTTGTCATTGTAAGTATCGGCCACAAGAATATTGTCACCCAGCATTGCCACGCCTAAATCATGTTGCAGCAGTGCGGTGTCCGCCCCGCCATTTTTGTCGCCAAAATCAAATAATCCGTGGCCGATGACGGTAAACACTTTCCTGGTTTTCAGATTTAAGCCGCGAACGGCGCTATTTTCACTGTCGGCAAAATAAAGAATATTGCCGTCCAGCGCTAGGCCTGAAGGTTGGGCGAGCATCGCCTGGTCGGCTGGGCCGTTTTGCAGTCCTTCGCCACCGGTACCCGCTATAGCCGAGGCCCGATGCGTGAGCAGATTTTCACTCCAGAGCTGATGCTCGCCGGCCATTGCAATGTAAAGTGTGTGGCCGCGGGCTGCCAGATCCCATGGTGAATTAATTCCCTGCTGCGTTCCCACGCCGCCGCCGGTGGTATCGTAAACTTCGTGTCCGTTTCCCAGCACCGTTGAGACCTTACCGGTTTTCAAATTAATCTTGCGGATATATTCCCCCATGGTATCCGCGACATAAAGCGCTCCGCCATTCACCGCGATCCCCTGGGGGGCGTCAAACTCCGCTTGTTTGGCGGGGCCATCCACATGTCCGGATTGGCCATTACCGTATATCGCGACAAGCTTGCAGTGGCCCAGTGCATCAGGCCAGGAGGTTTCGACAATTCGATTGTGCCCGGTATCGGCTATAAACAGGCGGCGAATTTTTTTATCCGCAATGATTTTTCCTGGAAACAGCAGCCCGCTGGCGGACACCAGCGTGTGTTGCACAGGCAGATTCAGCCCGTGTGCCGCCAGCGTGCCGGCCTTACGATCCGCCGCGATTGTTTTTGCAATAACCCGCTCCAGAGAATGGTAGCCGGCTTCACCGGCCACCGAGCCAACTTCATGGCCGGACGCATCCACCAGCACCAATGTCGGCCACGCATTTACGCCGTACATGTTCCAAATGGTCATGTTTTGATCGACCACTACCGGATTGGTTATGCCATAGCGTAATACGGCATCGCGCACATGGGAGGCGACGGCCTCATTGGTAAACTTGGCGCTTTCCACACCAATAATCTCAAAAGGCTCTTTAGCAAAATGATGCAAAAGCCGCTCTTCCGTTGGAATCAGGTGAATGCAGTTAATGCACCCATACGTCCAAAAATCCAGCAGCACCACCTGCCCCTTCAACTGATGTTGAAAGCTTAATGGTTCGGGCGTGTTAATCCATGTGTAATCAGCCGGAAAATCCGGGGCCTTTATTCCCGTTGCCGCATCCCCGAGCACCGGATTATTGTTGGATGTGAAATAATTATAGAACAACAGTCCAACGGCTACCAAGCCGACAAGCATCAACGCGGTTAACACACGGTTCATTTTGCTGTACATAATGATCCATCCTGCCAAATTTGCCGCGGTTCATGCGATCAACAGCCTGCACGCGACACCTACTAATTGTACGCAGGTCTGTCTCGTTATGGATGATTGGTCTCGCAAATGCTTAAAGTCTTACACAGGTCGTTAGTGTGCCGGTCGGATCGCTTTAGACCCCGGATTGGTGCGCGGGCTTCGCCGTATGTTCATGAACGGCCCGCATGTCACCGGCGCTGCTGCAATCCAGATACAGGCTGAAAACTTCCGGTATTGCGACGGTGCCATTAAGTTTAAGGATCTGGGAACTGTGTTGCAGCATCAATGGCCAGATAGCTTTTCGGTCTGATTCCGGAATGGGGCGCTGGGCAACTTCGGAAACGGGAACCCATTCCAGCCGCCCTTCAGGAATTTCCAATTCTGTCAACGAAATAGCGCGCGTAACTTCAAAACAAAACATCAGCCAATGCGTGGCTCCTTCGTAAGCTTTTTCGGCCACGATCCCGCAAAGCCGAATATCGCTGTATTCCAACGCCAGGCCTATTTCCTCGTGTACCTCCCGAAGCGCACACTGATACGGCGATTCGCCGATGCCCCGTTCCAACTTGCCACCGATGGGGGAGTACAACCCTTGATTGGGTGCCTTTTTACGATGCAAAAGCAACGTATTTCCCCGCTCATCAAAAATGTATACCAGGGTCGCAATTTTGTAGGGTAGTTCATCCACGGCAATGTCTTCCCGAAATTCATCGCAAAATGCTTCTCCGCCGGCCACCAGCGGCCCACCGCCTATATCGTGCGGGAAAGGCAGGCATCTTGCAAGGCCTGGTTTTCATGCCGGACCTTCATGTCGATTTTGGGAAGGTTTAATTTGCTTTTTTGAATGGAGGTAAAATTTATTTGCCGCGAGGTTCGTGGTATGCTTAGTCCGCCGAAAGGCCGTAAACTGTTCCGGTTACTTGATGTGTAAGGCTGGTATACGTGCAATTATTAAACGGCCTTGAATTGTGAATTTGTCAAAAGCTGCCATGTGGTTATTGTGTTACTTATTACGGAAAATAGGGGTACTATATGTCATTAATGTTATCCCGTAAGTTTTCTTCTGCGGCTTTGGCGATGATGATCCTTCTTTCGCCGCTGGCGCTGCTCGCCGGCGGCCTAGCCCGCGGTGCGGATTTAGCCGCATTGGTCAATCCGTTTGTGGGCACCGCCCAAGGTGGTGATATTGTACCGGGAGCTATCGTGCCGTTCGGCATGGTAGAACTAAGTCCTGATATGCACGTCCAAAGTTATTACATCTATCAGCAGCACCATATCAGTGGTTTTAGTATGACGCACCTCAGCGGTGTGGGTTGTCCCAGCTATGGTGACGTGTTTTTCACCGCCACTACCGGCCCCTTACAGGTGCCGCCCAAGCAGTATGGTTTTAATTTCAGTCACAAGCGGGAGGCGGCCTCGCCCGGTTATTATCGGGTGTTTATGAAAACTTGGGGTATCAACGCCCAATTGACCGCAAGCACGCACTGCGGCATGGCAAAATTTACATTTCCCGCCGGTAAGCAGGCTAATATTTTAGTACCCATCAGCCACACTTTAACCACCACGGTTGGTTCCAGCATTCATGTTGTCAACGACCACACCATTAACGGGTCAGTTACCAGTCTGACGTTCTGTCAAACCAATGAACCTTTCACGGTTTATTTTGTTATGAAGTTCAGTCAGCCGTTCAAGACCAGTGGTGTGTGGCAAGGCTCCACGATTACTCCAAGGGGGCAAGAACAGGTACAAGCCCGGAATGTGGGAGCGGCCATTACGTCCAAAGGCACGGGGCCCAAGCTGCGCCTTCCCGGCCCGCCGATCGGCGCTTTTGTAAGTTATCCTGCCTCCAGCCACGCCAGAGTGGTCAAAGTTCGTATTGGCATATCCTTCGTCAGTCTGGCGGGAGCGGCGAAAAATTTGGCGGCGGAAATGCCGCATTTTAATTTCAGCGTCCTTCGCGCGCAAGCCCATGCCCGCTGGAACAAGGCGCTTGCGGTCATTACTGTACACGGCGGTTCGTTAAATCGTCGGAAGATTTTCTACACCGCATTATATCATGCCCTGCTGTTACCCAATGTGTTTGATGATGTGGATGGCCGGTACATCGGCTATGACAACAAAATTCATCATGTGCCGGCAGGCCACCGCCACATTTACGCGAATTGGTCCGGTTGGGACATCTACCGCAGTGAAATGCCGCTGTTGACCATCATTGAACCGCAACGGGCGCAGGACATGGCGCAATCAGTGGTGGAGATGGCCAAACAACTTGGATTTATAGATCGCTGGCCCTTTGCTAACCGGCCCACCGGTGTCATGAACGGTTTTCCTTTAACCAACTGCCTGACTGAAATTTGGCAGGCGGGGCTGCACCACTTCAATATCCATGCCGCCTATCGGGCGATGACCAAACAGTGTTTTCCGGATTATCTCAAAGGGCACGCGGATTTGAGTTCCGTCCACCCTTATGAAAGCCTGGCGGGGCAGAGGTATGGCAGTATTTTGCCGGTAAACACCAATGTGGCATCGGCGGAGGAAACCGATATTGCGTATGCGTCGCTGGGGCACCTGGCGTTGGATTTACATAAACCCCAGACGGCCGGTATCCTGTTTGGCGATGCGTTGCAATACACTTCCATGTACAACCCCGCCACCATGTTCATGCAGGGGCGAAATGCTCAAGGGGCATGGATGCCGTTAAATAAGCAAGCCCGCGATGAATGGAACTGGCAGTTTTACTGTGAAGGCTCGGCTTGGGAGTACAATTGGCTGGTCCCGGAGGATGTGCACGGCTTGATCGCGCTGATGGGTGGCGATAAGCCATTTGCGGCGCGGCTGCAACACTTTTTTGTGACTGGTCAATATGATCCCACCAATGAGCCGGACTTGGAAGCACCGTATCTCTTTGACTATTGCCGCCTGCCATGGCGCAGTCAATACTGGGTGGCGCAAAACGCCGAGACATCGTTTACAGATTCTCCGTTTGGCCTGGCCTGGAGCAAGGTCCGCAGCGCCGGCAATGATGATTGCGGTGAAATGTCGGCTTGGTATGTGTTAACGCAGATTGGGCTATATCAGGTGGACCCCGGCGTGCCGGATTTTGAAATCACTACGCCGCGCTTCGCAAAAATCACCATCCACTTGCAATCGCCCTATCCCGGCAAAGCATTCATAATTACCACACCCAATGGCGGCGGGAAAAATATGTACATCCAATCGGCAACATTGGATGGGAAACCGCTTAATAAACCGTGGCTGCCGGAGCGAATGGTATTTCAGGGCGGCACTTGGAATGTAGCCGCCGGGACCACACCGAACAAAAACTGGGCTGCGGCGCGCGGCGCTGAACCACCTTCGTTGTCTACCGGCACGGACCCTTGGTAAACACGCGCAGAACCACAAAAAGGGCCAGACATCAGTCGAGGTGCCTGAGAAATCATTGGATGTTCACAATCCTTAACGTCCCTTGACCACCAGTTAGTATTTGATACAATATTAAATATATAGTAGGTCATCCGGGTGCGGACGATCCGTGCTTTGATGTTTTTCCAACGGGGATTAAATCCATGCGCCGAGTCGGGATTTTTCTTAATTCCCATAGTCCATGTGGAATGGCCTTGCTGGGCGGTGTGGGAAAGTTTGTCCGCTCACATGGCGACTGGTTAATAACGCTGCATGATAGGGACATTGATCACGCGCTAAATGCCTTGCCGGCAAACTGCCAATACGACGGAATTCTGGCATCCATTGAGAGCGCTGCGGCAATTCAAACGCTGCAAAATGCCGCGCCGCCGGTGGTGGATGTCTGTGGCCGCTTTGACTGCCCGCGGATTCCCAGAGTGGTCGTTGATCAACGTCGCGTGGGAATTCTGGCGTATACACATTTGATCAGTTGCGGCGTGCCGAATGTGGCCTTCTATGGTTCTGCGGAGGATCAGCAATCACGGGAGCGTTTGGATGCAATTGTGCAATGCGCCGCCGATGATCAAAGAAGCATCCCTGTACTGCGTCAGTGCGTTGAGGCAGGGATTGATTCGGCGGGGGACCTGATAAGCCAGTGCAGTGGCAGCGAAGTGGAACTCGAAAAATGGTTGCGGTCTTTGGCTAAACCCGTGGGAATTATTGCCGAGGA
Organism: Planctomycetota bacterium; assembly: GCA_021818565.1. Taxonomy (GTDB): domain Bacteria; phylum Planctomycetota; class Phycisphaerae; order WQYP01; family WQYP01; genus JAMDCX01. The sequence goes on along the minus strand of JAKATV010000062.1, from coordinate 3,498 downwards.
TGACTGGCTTGGAAAACGCGTACTGGAAGCGTGCCGTCGATGCGGTTTGCCGGTTCCCGCTGAGGTAGCGGTGATTGGTTCCGGCAGTGATGAGGCATTAAGAGAGTTTCACCCATGTTTTCTAAGTGCCGAGAGGCCTTTTATTTCAATTTCTTATCCCGAACTCGCGTTGTACAGTTCAATTTGGCTGATCTGCGCCGCATTAGGGTGTAGCGGGTCCGCAGAATCGCGAATGATCAGGCGGAAGGTATTGGTGACCACGGGGCCAATATCCACAGTGTAATTCCGCCAGCCCTGATAATTGGTTACATCGAATACGACGTGAGGCTTACCGTGGATGATTGCCAGCCCCTTAAAACTCGTCGGATGGTCCAGAGGATCCGCAAAGTCAATGACCACCTTGGCAATGGTTTGCGCACGCGGCAGTTTCACCTCCAGCCAATGCGGGTGCGGCGTGTCCGCAGAATGCCAGCGGTTGGCTACGAAATTCGCCGGCGTCGCGATTTTGCCGTCAATTACCTTGGCGGTGCACCCAGCTTGTGATGGCAATTCACTGTCGGAAGTAACCACCGCACCGTTGCTTGCCAATGCCAGATCATCTGGGCCGACGGTCTCGGCAGGATAGGATGCGGGAATTTTGAGAACCGGAAAACACGTAAAGAATTCCTGGTCAATTTGAAAATAGGGGACGTATTGGTATTGCGGTGCACCAGCAATTGCAAAGTGTAGAGACTTTCCCGGTACGCTCCGGAGCCGCTGCGCGATTTCATCGGCGGTTACCGGCAGCATGACGGGCCACGTCGCCTCATCGTTCGCCCAGGCGCTGGGTAAGGGGATATTCCTGGCAAAAGCACGCTGCTTTGGTGTTGCCGGGGCGGGTGGTTTGCCGACCGTATCCGCAATGTCCGCCGACACGACGGCCAGCAAAATTGGGCCATATTCAAGACCGTAACGCAAACCCTCCGGCAATTGGTCCACACCTGCATAAAGCGAAAGCCGCGGAGCCATCGGTAAAGTGAACGTGATCGTATCCCCATCGGACCAGATACGATCCAGCGGCAGGTACGTTCCGGGTCTCCCTGTAGCGACGAAGGTTCCATTGACATGGATCGGCATATTGGTAGCCGCCCATGTCGGAACACGCACACGGACCTTGGCGCGTGTGGGGACGGGTGCTGACAGCCGCAATGTCACCTCCGGTTGGAAAGGGAATTCAGTGGTCATTTCCAACTTCAGTGATCGATTCGCTTGCCGCCAGTCAATGGCAGCGTTGGCAAACAGGTTCACATACAGACCATCGCCGGCTATGGAATAAATATATTCCGGCAGCGATCCAAACTGCCGGGTTCCCTGACCTTCACAGCAGGTATTCTGGGCCGTTCCAATTTCTTTTCGTCCATTGAGGTTGGTGTGGTAACGTATACCGGCGGTTCCATCCTGGTTGGCCAGCAGAACGTTGTAAATGGATTTTTCGATTTCGTTGGTATATTTTTCCTCCATTGGATAAAGCTGGTGCAGTCCATGATTAAGGCTGATCCAGAAGCTGCTGCCGCAATTCTCACCATTTCGCAAATTAAGGAAGGCGGATTTCGGAGGGTAGGAAAAATCTTCACAAATGGATATTGCGCCACCGAGATGTTGCCACTGTGTATGATAAAGTTCCCAGCCGCCCAAAACCGCGTCCAGATATTTCTTCTCCCCGGTGGCCCGGTACTGATCCAAATAAGGCGTGATGGATGTCAGCAGATAGCAATGCGGATGGTCATAAGGATATTGCCAAACCGCCGCGGGATCACGCTTCGCCAGCCCATTGAGCCAGTAATTTTCCTGGAAATAGCGCTGTATCACCTGGAGATCTTGCGGCTTGCCGATGGGGGTGAAATAGGTGCGCGTATTGGCAATCATGCCCTGTACCCCCTGACCCGCACGACGCAGCAGTTGCGGCAGATAGGCACAGCGGTCAAACCAGTCATAAAATTTGCGCAACACTTTGAACGCGGTGGCGTTCCCCGCATAGCCGGCATCCACCAATCCGTGCGTCACCCAGGAGCGGGTATACGCCGCGTGCTCACCCTCAAAAATCGTGTCTTCAGGATAGCCCATGGCGTAGCCGTCGGACCGCTGGCAGTTGGCTATGCCATCGACAATTTCATTGAGTCGCCGGCGCAATTCCGGATGCTCCATCCAGCGTAGGGTATTGCCGGCTCCCATCAAAAATCGGCCGGCGTTGGAACCAGGCAGCCCGGCATCCCATGGACATGGCGGCGGCGTTCCCGGAGGATTGGGTTTACCGGCCCGCGTACGAAACGGCCAAAGCAATTCCGGTACAGTAAAACTGTTGAGCAGGTAGCTGATATTTTTTTCCATGACGGTCCTGAAAAGGCCCGCACTTATTTCCACAGTGTGGAGAGCCGGGGGCCGTGCCGAAGATTTCACCGGTTTCCAGCGGCGCGCCGGAATAACATTGCCGGGATTATCTGTAACAACACCCTCGCCCTGCGGTCTGGGGTGTCGCGTCAGCGGGGCGACGATTCCCGGGATCGGCCAGGTCGCGGCATATTTCCCGTCGGGCCAGCCCGCGGGATACGCCGGCATGGCCGGATAAATTCCACGCATCATTTCATATGGAGCCTGATCCGCCCCATGGCCGCGCGTCAACTTGGCCGGGCTTATATACCCGCCCGCCGCGGCATCAAAGACTTCCATGGCATCCACGTCCGTAACCCGGCAGCCTTGGGCTATATCACAACCATTCGACCATACTTCCAATTTTGACAATGCCAGGCGCTGATTGCTCAGCACTGTGGCGGTTAACCGCACATAGCGCCCCGTTGCGCGGTGGGCATGGAAGGTGATGATCCTATCGCCGGGCGGAGGATAATTGGAATGCGTGTAATCGGCGATTATTCTCGCCACATTGAAGCCTGCGTCATCCGACGCTTCAATGCGGAACCGCTGCGGAAAATACCAGGCGCTAAAGCCAAAACGCAACGCGGGAAAGAGCTTGATCGCATCAATCCTTCGCGAACGCCCCAGGTCCACCTGTACCCACTTTGCAATGGCATTGGAATCAGCGGTTTTGGACTGGTAGCCCAAGGGCGTAAACCGGGCAATGCGTTCGACTTTCATGGACGCCAGCATGGCTTGCACATTGGAATAGGCACCATCCGCCAAGGTCCTTTGCGAAGCCGCCAAATCCGCTATCGCCGCCAGCGCTGAGGCGGCGGCCATCGCCCTTAGGAAATTGCGCCGGTCAAGAGTCGGCATCACCGTATCTTCATGTTGCCCAACGCAATACCTGCACATGTTATTGTCTCCAAACGATACCTATACCCAAATCCCGGCATGCCGGTTCGCGGTTCCTACCAATGATCCGGCCCCGCCGACAACGATGGCGGGGCATCGCCGCTCCCCGTACCCCAGATTTTATTGGGTGCAAGTCCGGCGGTCACATTCCAGGTGCCACCTTGAAATACCATCCGCTCCGGCACCCAGGGT
>JAKATV010000322.1 GCA_021818565.1 Planctomycetota bacterium | reverse complement strand
CAAGGCGTGGTTCCATACATGCAACAGACATCCGCCTAATCCCAGAACAATCCACACCGGTTGATGATAGGTCTCCCCGACCAGCGCCAAGCCCAGACCCAACAGAATAATGCCGATATTTTCAACGCTGTGATACGCCAGAAGTTTTTTAATGTCATGTTGACCAATAGCCCATAACACTCCTAGAAAAGCGCTGGTTGCCCCCAACGTCACTACCAGCAGGCCCCATCCTAAGGGGCGTGCGGGAAACAGGGGTAATAATCGCAATAGCCCGAAAATTCCCATCTTGATGGCAACCCCGGAAAGTGTGGCCGATACATGGCTGGGGGAGTTGGCATGGGCATCCGGTAGCCAGAAGTGCAGCGGCATCATGCCGGCCTTGATGCCAAATGCCGTCAGTGCCAGTAAAAACATCGCTGTTTGAATGCCCACATCGGCCTGCCCCGGCTCCAGCGGGCGCAGAAGAAAACTGCCGGAAAATATCCGCAGTAGAATAAACAGCACCACCAGCAACAAGGTGCTCACATGCGTGGCCACCAGATATATCCATGCCGCTTGGCGGGATGCCGGCTTCTGATCTTCCGTGGCAATAAGAAAAAAGGAGCCTAACGCCACGAGTTCCCACGCAATAAGAAAGCAGATGCTGTTGTCACACAACACCAATAGCCCCATGCCGGCGATAAGCAGGGCATACCAGAATCGCAGTTTCCGTGCGGTCCGCGGATGTCGGCTTTGTCGCCAATATTCCAGGCCATAAATGGAGCTTAAGCCGCCGATGAGAAAAATAGGAACTAGAAAAAATGCCCCCAGCGGACCCAGCTTCAAGTTTATGGCCATCGCCGGCGCAGGCCCCGCACTTGCGAATGCTTCCACCGGTGCGCCCAGCAATGTGCCAAAAGCGCCCCACAGGCCGCACAAGCAGGAAATGACCGCTATGATCGCGGAGAGTCGTTGCCCCCAGTCTTGGCGACGGTCGCCCACCATTCCGACCAAACCGCTGGCGAAAAAACCAGCAACCCCCAGCAGTGTGATGGTCAGTAGCATGGGCGGCCTTGTCCGGGGGCATCAAAATTCCGGTATGCGGCCCCCGCATTGTTCGATATATGTCGGGCGAAAACCACCACCATAAGAGTTGGATCAGGCGGTTTGCCCGCAGTACAACATTGCGGCAATTGATGATTTCCGGCGGTAACGGCGTGGGCGGGACTTTTCATTGAAAAATGCCCTTTCATTTATATTAAGCGAAAATCAGTATCCGACTAATACACGGTGAAGTCAAATGCAGCACTGGCGAAGGATTCGGTAGGGCGGTCACGACTTCCCGGCTTCTATTTTGCCAAGTAAACGCAGCAGTCCATCGAGAATCGTCATGGGATGCGGGGGGCAGCCGGGGATAAACAGGTCAACCGGTACGATATTTGCCGCGCCGTTGTTGACCTCACTGTGATTGATATAAGGGCCGCCGGACAGGGCGCAAGCGCCTACCGCGATGACAATTTTTGGGTCAGGTAACGCGTCATAGGCAATTTTCAGGGCCTGCTTCATATTTTCCGTTACCGGCCCAGTAATCAGCAGGCCGTCGGCGTGGCGGGGTGAAGCCACAAATGAAATGCCAAAGCGCGATAAATCCCAGCCGATGGTCGTCAATACATTCACATCGGATTCGCAGCCGTTGCATCCGCCGGCGCTGACTTGCCGCAGTTGCAGACTTCGGCCAAAAAGCTTGCGCAATTTGCCGTCGAGCGCGGCGGCCAATTTTATTTCCTGATCCGAATTGACGATAAGGTCGGATGCCTGTCGCACAGTCAGGCGATAATCGCGCGAATGGGTAATTGCATGTTCCGGGCAGGCCTGGGCGCAATCGTCACAGAACAGGCAGCGTCCCAAGTCCAGCTTTATTTTGCCGTCAGCAATGGTAATGGCTTGGGTGGGGCAGGCATCCACGCATTGGCGGCAATCCGCCGGGCATTTGCTGGAATCAAAAACCGGGCGACCGCGAAACCGTGCCGGCATAACGGGTTCCGGCGCGCCGGGATCCGGATAGCCAATGGTGCGGTAACCTTGTTGAAATCGCGTTATCAGTGATTTAATCATCGTTTATTCTCCGATGCATGGGCGTCTATCATAAATCATGTCCGCAGTAAGAAAGGCTGAAACTTTTATTGCACAGCGGAAAATCGGAAATCTGTTTGCCGCGCACCGCCATGGCCACGCCCATCCAATTATGGAAAGATGGATCCACAATTTTGTAGCGTTCAAAACGGCCCTGGGCATCAGTCAGCGCAATGTGGCACACTTCGCCACGCCACGCCTCCTGCATGGTTACCGCCAAGGCATTGGGCTGCAACGCGGCGACCGCGGAGCGCAACTCACCGCTGGGAAGGCTCTTGAGTTGATCCCGAACAAACTGAATGGACCGTTGGATTTCCAGCCAGCGCACATACGCTCGGGCAAAGACATCACCGCCGCGCCAGGTGGATACGGGAACATGGCTGAAGCGATAAATGCCCGAGGGATGATCACGCCGTGAATCCATATCCAGTCCGCAGGCACGGGCCGCCGGGCCGACCATGCCAAGTTCCAGCGCGGTATCCTTCGGCACCGTACCAATGCCCTCGAATCGCGCCATTACCGATGAGGTTTCCCAGAGCAGCGTAATGGCCCCGCGGGATTCTTGCTCGGCAACATCCAGTCGTTTAAGCAAATCCGCCGCCAACGTTGTTTCCACATCAAACCCCACGCCGCCGATCCGTACTAATCCACGCCCAAAGCGGCTCCCGCAAAGCGCGGCGGTCATATTAAGAAAGTCGCCGCGGATTCGTCCGCAGAAGGAGGCGGTGGGAAGAAATCCCACATCACCGGATAACGCACCGAGATCCCCGACATGGTTGGCGAGGCGTTCAAGTTCCAAGGCAATGCCGCGGATGGCGGCGGCTCGTGGACTGATGCGGCAGTGGCTTAATGACTCAAGCATGTGGGCGTAGGCGCAACCGTGGCCGATAGTGGTATCTCCGGCGAGCGTTTCGGCGTAATGTAAAGAGCGCTTATTCGGACCGCCCTGCATGGCCCGTTCCACGCCTCGGTGCTGATACCCCAGAGAAATTTCTAAATGCAATATCGTTTCGCCGTCGCATTGAAAGCGAAAGTGCCCGGGTTCAATAATGCCCGCGTGGATGGGCCCTACAGCCACCTCATGTACCTGCCCGCCGGTGATCTGATAAAACTCCATGACCCCCGCCTGGACAACATCTGTTGCTGTGCGATTCCATGCATCGGTCCCGGCGCGATAACTGCGGTGGAAGCGTACCGGCTTTAACCAGGGATGCCCCAGCGGCTTTACACCATACTGCTCGGCAATTTCCCGTTCAAACAAATGCGCCTGCGGGCATCGCGGCGTTAAGGATGGAAAGCCATCCACTGATACACTGGTGTAGGCAGCCTGAAACCGGCCGCGCCGATCGTCAGCAAGCACGGCATAGACATTCAACTTGGCCGGATCCTGATGGGGGGATCCAAAAAGTGCCGCGACTCTGTGGCCGTCTTGCACCGCATCCAGAATGGTATTCTGAAACTGCGGCAAGGGCAGGTCAGGTAGCGCGGACCGCTCCAGCGGTTGGCCATTGATTATTTCCACGAATGACATCGTCGATGAAGGGGTTGTTTGCGTCATGGCCGCACCTCCATAAATTTCCGGGCCTGCTGGAGCATGTGGGTCAGGAAGGGGGGGATATGCACGCCCAGCATCAATACCAGAAGAAAAGACACTACCAGCGGCAAGCCCGTCATCCAGCCATCGCGATAAGCATTCATCGGACGCTTCCGCGGCAACGGCTTGCCCAGCACGGCCACCAGCACCGTGCGACCCATGCCCATAAATACCATCAGCAGCAGCAATAAAAATACCGCCCCGATAACAAAGAAATGCCGGGAAAAGGCGGCGTTTAAAATGGTAAACACACTGATAAAGGGGCCAAATGGCGGTGATCCGGTGATGGCCAGAAAACCCAGCATGAAAATCGTGCCGGACAACGGCAGTCGCCGCATGGCACCGTGCACCTCATCAGTATTCTTGCTGCCATAAGACCGGTGAATATTGCCCGCGGAAAGAAACAACATGCCTTTGGTCAGGCCATTGTTAATCATCTGCAAAAGCGCGCCATAAAGTGCCGGGCCACCGATGCCCGCGCCCAGGGCGAGAATTCCCATCTGCTCGACGCTTGAATAGGCCAACATACGTTTAATATCTTTTTGTCCGAGCATAAATACCGCGGCCACAGCCATGGAAAGCAGCCCCATGCCAATAAGCAGATGACTGGTATAGGTCTGCAAGCCTCCGGCGATGCAGACGCGATCCACCCGCAAAATGGCGAGAAAAGCGCAACTTGTTAAGCCGCCGGCCAATAAGGCACCCACAACGCCCGGCGCTTCACCATACGCATCGGGTTTCCAGGTATGCATGGGAGCCAGACCCATTTTCGTGCCGTAGCCCACCAGCAAAAGTACAAAGGCCATTTTCAGCCAGATCGCGTTGGCCGTTCCCGCGTGTCGCACCAGATGAGAAAACAGCAGCGACGGATACGGATCGTGTTTGAGCGTTGCACACACCAGAAAAAACGACCCCAACAGCGCCAGGGCAATCCCGACTGAACTTAAGAGCAGATATTTCCAGGTGGCCTCAATGGAGCGCGGCGTGCGGTTGAAATAAATCATCGGTGCGGTGCTCAGAGCTGTTGTTTCCATGGCGATCCACATCAATCCCAGTTGCTGCGAACACGCCACCAGCGAGGCACCGGCGAGAAATATCGACAGACACGGAATCAAAACGCGGTTCGAGCGCTCCCCCCGATAGCGCAAGTAACCCACGGTGTAAATCGAGCACAGCAGAAACAGCGTGCTTATTAATAGCAGAACCAGTTTTCCCGGCGGATCCAGCCCCACCCACCCGTCCCATATCGGAGCCGGTTGGAAAATAAGAATGGCCAGCATGACGGCAAAATGCAGACTTCCCGCGATCACCATGATCCACGGGCGCAGCGCATTGGAAGTGATAGCCGCCGCGGCAATCGCCGCCAGAACCGGAATGAAAATCAGAACTACGAACAACATGGTTTTTTATTCCTTCAAGGCCGTAAGTTGGCGGGTATCCAGGGATGAAAAAGCCTCATTGATATGGTTGAGAATAATGCTGACCACAAAAATACCCACAAACAAATCCAGCAGAATGCCCAATTCCACCAGGAAAGGCACCGCCGTAAGCAGCAGCATGCCAAATATATAAATACCATTTTCCAAAATCAGATAGCCAATAACCTGCGTAATGGCCTTGTATCGTGTGGTCAACAGTAGAAATCCCGTCAGCACGGTGGAGAATGACGCGGGAATAATCAAGGTGGAAGTTCCCGCCTGCGTGACCGGTAAATATGCCGCGAAAGTAATAGACGCCGCCGTCCCCAGCGCCCCCAGGAGCATGGTGGGCAAAAAACCGATCAACGGTTCCACCTCCCGCTTGATCTGCGCGTCGCGCAGAGCCTTATGCAGCATTTGGGGAATTAAAAATCCTTTAATCACCGCCGTGACCAGTGCCACGATGATAATCATCAAACCGATCCGCTTTTCCAGCAGCAACGGTAAGGCACTTAATATGACACCTTGCGCGGCAGCCGAGTAAATAAGCGACCTCATTCGGCTGACGCCCAGCATGAACAGGTTCACCAGCAGCACAATAACCAATGGGGTATTAATCAACCAGTGCATGATCTACCTCACCATCAAAACAAAACCGAAGCCACATAACAGGCTCGCCGCCGCCAGCAGAGTCGGCACATGCCGCAACTGCAATCGCGCCATGAAGGACTCCACCACACCAATGACGCCGGCCACGGCGATCATTTCCGCGATGAACAGTACCCAATCCGCGGCGGGTACGCCAATGTGAAACGGCACCAGCAGATGTAACACCAGATCGCTTAAAACAAAAAGTTTCATGGCCGCGCCATAATGAATCAGGCCCAGCAACGGTCCGCTGTTATCCAGAACCATGACTTCATGAATCATCGTTAATTCAAGGTGGGTATTGGGATCATCCACGGGAATGCGTGAATTTTCCGCCAGCAGCACGATAAATAATCCCGCTGCGGCCAGGAGCACCGGTGCTTCAGGCCGATGAGCCAATGGTGCCAATAGCATCGGTGTTAAGCTGAAACTTCCGGATAGCCGCACCAGCACCAGCAGGCCCAGGAGAACCGCCGCCTCCGAAAGACAGGCAAATGTCACCTCGCGTGCGGCACCCATACCCTCAAAGGATGATCCCGTATCCAAGGCCGCGGAAGTGGTAAAAAATCGCCCCAGGCCAAAGAGATACACAAACAGAATAACATCGCCGGTGAAGTGAATGGGAGCGACAAACGGTCCGAAGGGAATCAGCAGCCCCGCCAGCAGCGTGGCAGCCAGCGTCACGACCGGTGCCGCCTGAAATATCCACGTTGTCGTGCTGCTGATAACCATGCCCTTGCGCAACAGCTTAAAAATATCAAAGTAAGGTTGCAGCAGAGGCGGGCCTTTGCGCCCGGCAAAAAAGGCCTTGGTTTTGTTGATGACCCCAGGCAGCAGTGGCGGCATCGCCAGCAACAGGGCTGAATGTATCAGAATGTTTATGACATGATGAAGCATGAGAAATCCTTAAGTCTTGCATGACCACATACTCGAAGCCTTAGAAACGCAGCGCCAGCAGCAGCACCAGCAGAATCGCCAGCATGTACACCAGATACACATTTACCGGCTTATTCTGCAGAGGCCTCAAACGCATAAGCAGTCGTTGCATCCAGGCAAATCCGGGAATTAATCCGCGATCCAGCACCGTATCCGGTGCGTCCTGCGTCAATTCTGCCGGCTGCGGAAAATAGCGGCCTTTCGGCGGCACGATAGGCTTTACAGGGATCATCCATGCGAACAACTGCGAAAGCATTCGTGAGAACGATGCCCCGGTGTACTGCATCCGGCTTGCAGGCCGGGCGTAGCCGCAACTCCATGTGGGAATCGCATCGGTGGAGTTTTTTTTGCGCCCGATCCAGAATGCCATCAGTATGCCGACGGCGGCCAGTAGCAGCACCGCATTCAAGAGGGCCATTTCATGTAACGGCGTCAATGATTCAATGGAATTTCCAGTGTTAATCATTTTTGGTGCCCATTCGTGCGCCGCCCGCACCAGAAACACTGCGATGCCATTGGGGAACAACGCCATGGCGACGCACCCCAAAGCCAGAATCCCCATAGGTGCCAGCGAGCCGGCACCTGGATCATGGGCATGATCCGCATCCGCTGATCGTCTAACTCCCAGAAAAACCGAACCGAATAATTTCACAAAACCCGCCACCGCCAAGGCTCCGGTGGCCGCCAGCGCCGGAGCCGTCAGCGAAATCCAAACGAATGTGCCGCCGTGCGCCACCACGGCCGTGCGCAACAGGCACAGATAAATCAGCCATTCGCTTAAAAACCCATTCAGCCCGGGCAGGCCGCAGATGGCCAGGGCACCAATAAAAAATAATCCGGCGGTCACGGGCATTTTTCCCGCCAATCCGCCAAGCGAATCCATGTTGCGGCTGTGCGTGGTATGCAGAATGTTGCCCGCGCCCATAAACAACAGCGGCTTAAATAAACTATGATTGAGAATGTGAAACAACCCTCCGCCCAATCCCAGCAAAATTAAATCCGGTCGATGGGTCGATCTTCCGATCAGCGCCAGCCCGAGACCAATCGTGACGATTCCCATGTTTTCAATACTGCTGTACGCCAATAATCGCTTGTAATCATTCTGGCAAACCGCAAAGATCATGCCCGCCACCGCCGATCCGGCACCAAGAATCAGCAACGTAATACCCCACCACAGCGGGGGCACGGTGATTATTTCCCCAACGCGCACCAGTCCATAAATACCAATATTCAACATCACCCCGGAAAACAATGCGGAAACATGACTTGGCGCATTGGCATGGGCACCGGGCAACCACACATGCAGCGGCATAATCCCCGCCTTAAGGCCAAATCCCAACAGAGCTAATAAAAATATCGCCGCCGCGCTACCCTGCGCTGCCGGCGCAGGAATCGTAAGCCACAGATCAAATGATCCCGTCGCCCAGCGTAAAAGTACAAACATTGCGACCAGTGCAATCATTCCAATATGTGCCGCAATGAGATAAATCCAGCCTGCCTCGCGGACGCATGGATCATGATCTTCGGTCGTAATGAGAAAAAAGGCGGCCAAGGCCATAATTTCCCACGCCATCAAAAATAGCACGCCGTCCCGCGCCAGCACCACCATCATCATTCCGGCATTCATCAGTCCCCAGCAGAAGCGCAGTTTGCGCCCATTGCCCGGGTGTTGTGTCTGCTTCCAGTATCCCAAAGCATACATGGCACCTAACGTCGAAATCACCAGAATCGGCAAGAGAAATAAGGCGGTGATGACATCCAGCCCCCAGGCCAGCCCGCCCCAGGGAAGTGCCCACGGCCACGCCATGCTGACGCTGTGATATCCGCCGGAAGCAAACGCGATCAACGCCGCAATGCCCAGAAGCGTCGCCAGTAAATTCAACAGCATGGCCATCCGTTGTCCCGCCATGTTGCGTCGGCTGAAGAACAATCCCGGCACACCGGATAGGGCCATGCAAAGAAGTGCGGCAAGCATTAAGTATAGTGCGATATTCATAAACAAATAAAACTTTCCATCATCTCTTTTATCGCCCCATCACATGCGTCAGGATGGCCTCGACCGGAATCAGTGAGGCCAGCAATAAAAATAGTGCCAGCAACATATACAGCAGATATTGCTGCACGCTGCCCTGTTGCAACCGGCGCGCCGGCATGAGCCATTGCTTAAATTGATTCCACGCCTTAAATCCCGCGCGATCCGTGACAAAATCCGGGACGTGGGTATTCCGCTGGACCGTTTCGGCGAATAGTTGCTGCGGCTGTTTACCATGCGTCACGGGGCGCAGGACCCATCGTGACAAGCCCACCAGCAGTTGTGCAAAAGAGGCGGCGGTATATTGCATTCGGCTGCTCGGGCTGTTGTAGCCGCACGCCCATGTCGGGACGCTTGTCGCTGTGGCATGGCGCTTGGCTATCCGCAGCGCTATACCAAGTATCACCAGTGCTACGGCAAAACCGGCGGAAATTATCGTCAACATTCCCCATGGCAGCGCACCCGCCACGCCGGTGGCCACCGCCCCATTACCCGCCCACGCTGCGGCCGCATGGCCTAGCGGCACAATGACCAGTAGCGGCACGATACCGATCGTGGCACACACGGCCGCCAGCACCACCATGGGTGCCGTCATGGCTACGGGCGATTCATGTGTTCCAGCGGCCGCCGGGGTTCGCCCCAATCCCAAAAATACCGCACCAAACACTTTCACAAAACACGCTACCGCCAAAGCGCCCACGACCGCCAGCGCAACGGCTCCCAATGCGACCGCAGCCCAACCTCCTGCTGTCGCATTGGCCGCCGACCGCAGCAATCCAAGGTACACCAGTAATTCACTGATAAAGCCATTCAACGGCGGTAACCCGCAAATCGCAATGGCTCCGATCAGGAATAGTCCCGCACTCCAAGGCATACGTTGCGCCAGTCCGCCGAGCGAATCAATATCGCGCGTGCCGCCGGCGTGAACCACGGACCCCGCGGAAAAAAACAGGAGCGATTTAAATAAGCCGTGATTCCATACATGCAGCAAACATCCGGCAATTCCCAGCACCACCCAGACTGGCCGATGGATAGAAATTCCGATCATCGCTACGCCTAGCCCCATGAGAATAATGCCGATATTTTCAATGCTGTGATAGGCCAGTAACCGCTTGATGTCGTGCTGGCCAAGCGCAAACAACACGCCCAGGACCGCACTAACCGTGCCCAGTATTAATATCAGAACGCCCCATCCTGCGGGTGGATCCGGCAGAAGCGTCAAAATTCGTAGCAGGCCATAGATGCCCACTTTCAGCAATACGCCTGACAACAGTGCCGAGATGTGACTTGGGGCGTTGGCATGCGCGCCGGGCAGCCAGAAATGCAGCGGCATAATCCCCGCTTTAAGTCCAAAGCCAAAGATCGCCAAAAGAAAAATGGCGGTCTCCAGACTCAAAGCGGTGGTCGGTGGAACCGGTACAAGCAGAAATGTGCCGGATGCGTCATGCAGCAGGGCGAACATCGCAAATAACACCAACGTGCCAATATGCGTGGCCACAAAATAAACCCACGCAGCCTGCCGACATTCCGGTTTGTGGTCTTCGGTGGCAATAAGAACAAAACTTGTCAAGGCCATGATTTCCCACGCCAACAGAAAGCTCAGGGCATCATGCGCCAGTGTTACCAGCACCATGGACGCCACCAGCAAACCGTAAAGAAATCGCAGTTTCCGTCCCGTTGTCGGATGTTCCTCCTGCCGCCAATAACCCTGCCCGTATACCGAACCAGCCCCGGCCATTAAAAAAATCAGCACGGTAAAAAAGGCCGAAAGAGCATCCATCCGGAATTGCAGCGGCAACCCCGGCCATATACCTGGAAGCCAGGCCATGGAAACATGCCCGGTGATCAACGTCATGAATCCCGTGATAAGGCCAAGCGCTGAGCCGAAAAGCGTCAACATCGTGGCCGTTGTTTGTCCCCATGCGGCGCGAGGGTGTGCCGCCAACCCCGGCACTCCGCTGATCGCAATCAAGGCGAGAGCCAAAAGTGTCAGAGATATTTCCA
>JAKATV010000152.1 GCA_021818565.1 Planctomycetota bacterium | reverse complement strand
GGCGGTCTACCACGCGTATGAAAGCGAAACGCCGCATGAGCTGCCGCCCATCGCTGCCCATCAGCCGCGAAAATTACAGCACCCCCTTGGCTGCCGAATAAAGCAATGAAATTGCCAACCTGGGACACGCTCAAAGGCATGTTGCGGTCACTGCCGGCGAAGAATGGCGCATTTTATTCCCAAGTCGTGATCCTCCAGATGACCGATCAGGCAAACCAGACAACCTGTTAAGATCGGAACATTGGGGCGTTATTCTCTGATAAATTACGGCAATGGAAGCCCTTGCGCTTGACAGAAAAGGTACATCTGGTACGGTCAGGGTCGGAAAATCGTGCTCTTGGCCCCGGCCATCCGCTGTTACCGTGCGTTGGAATCGCAACGCGCTAGAAACTTGGACGGGATCCGCGTAAAATAATGTCGTTTTTTTGTGGTCGCTAATTAAAGAGATTGTAATCGATGGCTGAATCGGAAACTCCTGAAAATAATATTATAGAAGGTCCGGGCAAGGGCCAGGCTTATTTCACGCGCGCCCATACGGTGGCGGATACGGGGAATTATGATTACGCCATAGACATGTTCATACAAGGATTATTACGTGAACCGACCAATATGGCCGAGCACGAAGCCTTGCGGGATATTGCGCTACGGCGAAAGATTAAAGGCGGCAAGGCGGGCGGCGGCCTGGGTGGCTTGCTGGGAAGCAAAAGTTACTTTAAAGGAAAGTCGCCGAAAGAATTGATGCTAAACGCCGAATACGCGCTGGCGAAAGACCCGGGCAATATCAATCAAATGATGATCATGCTGCGGCAGGCCGCGGCGGCTGGTTATAAGGACATGGTGATCTGGTTCGGGCCGTTTGTCATGCAGGCCAATCGCACCCAGAAAAAAGCTGATTCGAAATTGTATCTTGAACTGGCCGACTTATATGAAGGCTTCGGCGAATTCGCCAAAGCCGGTGAAGCCGTCCATGCGGCGCTCGAATTATCGCCGGCGGATCCGGAATTAACGGCCCGCGTCAAAGAGCTTGGTACCCGCGAAACCCTGAAAAAGGGTAAATATGAATCCGTGCCGGATTTCAAAGAATCTCTGCGCGATCAGGAAATGACCCAGGACCTGTTGCAAAAGGAAAATTTAACTAGAACCGAAGACTATAAACTCAAAGTCATCCGGGAAAGCCAGGAAGCCTGGGAGAAGAATCCAACCGACCCGCAGTTGCTGGCCAAATATGTCAAAGCTCTGGTTGATGGAGAATCTGCGGAGAGTGAAAAAACCGCCATGGAGGTATTGGAAAAGGCCTACGCCCAAACCAAAATTTATCGTTACAAAGTGACTATCGGTGATATACGAATTAAACAACTCCGGCGGCAACACCGGGTGCTGGCGGACAAGGTTCGGGCCAATCCGGATGATCAGGAGCTTGCCCGGGAATTGGCGGAATTCGAGCAGGAGCGACTGAAATTTGAATTAGAGGAATATGAAGATCGGGTGAAAAATTACCCCTCTGATTTGCAGGTGCTTTTTGAATATGGCTATCGCCTCTTCCGGTCGCAACGCTTTGAAGAGGCCATCGGCGTTTTACAGCATGCCCAGAATAATCCACGGTGCCGTACCGACGCGCTGCATCTGCTGGGGCGTTCGTTCCTTGAGCAGTCCATGAATCAGGAAGCGGTGGAAACGCTGCGGCGGTCTGTGGAAAGTTATGAACTTAACGAGTCGGGAGATACCAAGAGTAAGGAAATCAACTATTGGCTTGCCCGGGCCTTAGAAGCCTGCGGGCAGTTCGATGAGGCGGAAAAGACATATAGCCGCATCGCGCAGTGGGATATTGCATTCCGCGACGCCCGGCAGCGGCTTGCGGAACTGCGGAAAAAGCGGACCTGATTCCACTTCTCACAGGATTTCCCTGGTCTTGCCCAGTGCTGTCCGGCCTGACAATCAGGATTGACAGCGTATCAGCCGGTCGCTACGGAATGTATCATCCATGAGGAGCCACGGGGCAAACCATGATTCCACTGATTCAGGCATTATTGATCCGCTTTACCTACGTTGCTCTGGCGATGCTTCTGATCGCCGCCGGCTGCGGTGTGCCGATTCCGGAAGATGTGCCCCTGATTTTTTCCGGTTATCTATGCAATCCCCGGCAAAGTCCCCTGGCGAATATCGCCGCTGGTACAACCACCGCGCACCACGTCATGATTGCCACACCAGGGCGCGTGCCCAGCCTTGAAATAATGATGCTTTTTGGCATGGCCGGTTTGCTGGTGGGAGACAGTATTTTGTATTTTGTCGGACAGCGCGGCATTGATGCCGATAATTTTCTCGCACGCCATATTCGCAAAGTCATGCACTCCAAGCGCCGTGAACGCGTGGAAAAGTATTTCCGAAAGCATGGAAATTTAACGCTGTTTATTGGAAGGTTTGTACCCGGCGTGCGGGCGCTGATCTTTGCTCTTTGCGGCGTTTCACGCATGCCTTACTGGCGATTTCTGGTGGTGGACGGCATGGCGGGTTTAATAAGCGTGCCGACGCTGATCTATCTGGGATACTGGCAGGCGGCACGCATTAACTGGCTTTTCAGGGAAGTCACGAAGGTCAAACACTTTATTTATATTGGCGCAGGAATCGCGCTGGTGCTGGCGGTAGTTATTTTTCTTATCCACCGTCGGCAACAACAGCAAAAATCTGGAAACATTCCACCAAAATAAAGGCCCACGCCAAACGCCGCCCGGCTAATTTCGGCTCATATCCACTCAAGGCTGAAAAAGATCAGCTTGATCGGGATCCTTGGTCTGGGTTTGATTCATCATATCGCGCGCTTCGTTAACCAGTTCCCCCAAGTCTCTAAATTCCCGGTAGACCGAGGCGAAACGAACA
Source organism: Planctomycetota bacterium (assembly GCA_021818565.1). GTDB lineage: Bacteria > Planctomycetota > Phycisphaerae > WQYP01 > WQYP01 > JAMDCX01. Next base: position 7,987 of record JAKATV010000152.1, on the reverse strand, counting down.
TAGGCGATCGGATCGGTTTGCCGCAGAAAATGCATGACTTGTTCACCAATATAAGAACTCGGGGCCTCACGCTGATACTTCTGAACGACGTTCTCTTCTACCGCGTCGACAATGCGCGCGATGACTTCCGCCGACACCGGCCGCTTGTAGCACGCTTTTTGAATGCCGGCAAAAATGAGATTGCGATCAAACGGAACCCGCGAGCCGTCTTTCTTGACCACCGTCAAACGCACGACTTCCTCGATGCGTTCATACGTTGTAAATCGCCGGTTGCAATGCTCACATTCCCGGCGCCTGCGGATGGACTGCCCCCCCTCAACCGGACGTGAATCCAGTACATGATCTTGATCAACCGTATGACAAAATGGACACCGCACGCAGAACTTCCAAGAACAATCCGAGCACAAATAGAGTAGTCGGCTTGCTCTGGAGCGTCAATCGTGTTGCCACAGGCGTATTGCCACAGGCAATAGATCAATTAGGCACAGCCCGCGGCCGGGTACTTTTTTAGAGACGTTATTTGCGGCATTTTGACCACGCTTACGGTTTGTTCATCTGGGCGTAATAATCCTGGATGGGCTTGACCGTCCATTGCCCTTGCTTGAGACTCACAATCGCATCGGCGGCGGCTTCCGCTCCGGTAATTGTGGTGATAATCGGAATTCGGTTCAGAACCGCGGCGGATCGGATGCGACCTTCGTCCGTGGTGGGGCCTTTGTGCGTAGGGGTGTTAATCAACAATTGCACCTGCTGGTTTTTAATGGCGTCAATAATGTTGGGACGGCCTTCCTGAATTTTATTTATTTTCCGGCACGGCACGCCCGCGTCATTTAGCGCAGCGCACGTACCGCTGGTGGAAATAAGTTCAAAACCGGCCTGGGCAATTTTCCTAGCTGATTCGATGATCGCTTTTTTGTCCCCGTCGCGCACGGAAATATAAACGGTTCCGGACATCGGCAGACTGCCGCCGGCGGCCATCTGCGATTTGGCATATGCCACAGGGAAGCTGGAATCAATGCCCATGACCTCGCCGGTGGAGCGCATTTCCGGGCCTAAAATAACATCCACGCCGGGGAACTTGCTGAACGGAAACACGCTTTCCTTCACCGCGACATGGTGTTTGGGAATGATTTCTTCACTGACACCCAATTCCGGCAACGTTTTACCACACATCACTTTCGCCGCAATTTTTGCCCATGCCACTCCCGTGGCTTTGCTGACAAACGGCACCGTGCGGCTGGCGCGTGGATTGACTTCCAGCACATAGACTTCATTATCTTTAATCGCGAACTGCACATTCATTAACCCGCGTACGGCCAGGGCCTTGGCCAGCGCCAGCGTGTTATCATGAATGCGTGCCACAATTTCCGCCGGCAGACTGAATGGCGGCAGAGAACACGCGGAATCACCGGAATGAATTCCCGCTTCTTCAATGTGTTCCATCACACCAATGACCAGATAGTTGCTTCCGTCACCCAAAGCGTCAACATCCACTTCCGTCGCATCGCCCAGGAAGCGGTCAATAAGAATCGGATGTTCGTCCGCCACTTCCACGGCATGGCGAATGTAATAATCCAACTGTGTTTCATCGGAAACAATTTCCATGGCCCGACCGCCCAGAACAAACGACGGACGCACCAGTACCGGATAGCCAATTTCCGCGGCCACCTTGCGGGCCTGCTCGGCACTGCGGGCAATACCGCCCGGCGGCTGTTTGAGACCCAGAGATTTTATCAGGCGATTAAATTTGTCCCGGTCTTCCGCGGCTTCAATGGACTCCACCGCTGTGCCGATGATCGGTACGCCCGCATCTTTAAGTCCGCGGGCCAGATTCAGCGGAGTTTGGCCGCCAAATTGTACAATCACCCCGTGCACCAATCCCCCGGGCTGGCTTAACGGACGGCCATTCAGGCGTTCCACAATGTTCAGCACATCCTCATGCGTGAGGGGTTCAAAGAACAGGAGATTGGACGTGTCATAATCCGTGCTGACGGTTTCCGGATTGGAATTGATCATCACGCTTTCAAGATCCAATTCCCGACATGCAAAAGCGGCCTGTACGCAGCAGTAATCAAATTCGATTCCCTGCCCGATGCGATTGGGGCCGCCCCCTAAAATAATAATTTTCTTACGATCGGTGACGCGCACTTCATCATCCACCTGCTGCATGGAGCGGCCGTTTTCCAGCCGGGTGATCGGACTTTCATAGGTGGAATAATAGTACGGCGTGGCCGCTTCAAATTCCGCCGCGCAGGTATCCACAAGTTTATAGACCGGCTCAATGGTCAGGCGCTTGCGGATGCCCCGGACTTCCGAAGGCTGCAACGACCAAACCGTGCCTAACTGAACATCGGAATATCCCATTTCCTTGCCGCGGCGTAATAGCGCGGCAAAACGCTGCCGATCTTCATGGGAAATCTTACCAGCCATGAAGGCGGCGGCCTGCGGACGCATCTGAAACAACTCGTCTTCAAACTCCACGAGTTCCTTCATCTGCGACAGAAACCAGGGGTCAATATGAGTCAACTCATACACCCGTTCAAGCGTGTAACCCATTTTAAAAGCGTAGCGGATGTAATAGAGTCGGCCCTGTGAGGGAATGGATAATTTACGAATTAACCGGTCTTCCGGAATCGGCCAGACTTGCGCCGCTTGTTCCAGTGCCGCCATGCGGGTTACAAAAGCCCCGCGATCTCCCAGGCTTGATGGCACAGAGGAAGGCTGGCTGTCAAGTTCCAATACCTGCCGTCGCCACCATTTATCAATACGATCCAGCCCCAGGCCGAACCGTTTGACTTCCATGGAACGAATGCCTTTTTGCAACGCTTCTTTAAAAGTCCGGCCAATGCTCATGGCTTCGCCGACGCTCTTCATCTGGGTTGTAAGCGTTTCGTCCGCATCCGGAAATTTTTCAAAGGTCCAACGCGGAATTTTCACCACCACATAATCGATCGACGGTTCAAAACACGCCACGGTGCGGCGGGTAATATCATTGGGCAACTCATCAAGCGTGTAACCCACCGCGAGCTTGGCGGCGATACGGGCGATGGGAAACCCAGTGGCTTTGCTGGCCAGAGCGCTGGAGCGCGATACCCGCGGATTCATTTCCACCACCACCATATCCCCATTGGCGGGGTTGATAGCAAATTGAATATTGGACCCGCCGGTTTCCACGCCAATGGCCCGGATAACCGCAATGGCCCCGTCACGCATACGTTGATATTCTTTGTCAGTGAGCGTTTGAGTCGGGGCGACCGTGATCGAATCTCCGGTATGCACGCCCATGGGATCAAAATTTTCAATGCCGCAGACAATCACCACGTTATCGGCTTTGTCGCGCATGACTTCCAGTTCATATTCCTTCCAGCCGATCAGCGATTGATCAATCTGGATTTCATTAATCATCGACGCGTCAATACCGCGCTGGGCGATGTTTTCAAATTCTTCCATGTTCCAGGCGACACCGGACCCGGTTCCGCCGAGGGTAAATGACGCGCGGATAATACACGGCAAACCCACCTGCTGGGCCACTTGTTTGGCTTGTTCCATGTTGTACGCCAACCCACTGCGGGGGCATTGCAAACCGATGGATTCCATGATCGCTTTGAACTTGCGACGGTCTTCCCCGCGATGAATCGCTTCACGAGTGGCACCGATCATCTGCACGCCGAATTTTTTCAGAATTCCCGCATCTTCCAGTGCCACCGACAAATTCAGGCCCGTCTGCCCGCCCAGCGTGGGCAACAGGGCGTCGGGGCGCTCAATTTCAATTATTTTTGTGATCGCTTCAACCGTCAGTGGTTCAATATATGTGCGGTGGGCCATATCCGGATCGGTCATAATAGTGGCCGGATTGGAGTTTACCAAAATCACGCGGTAGCCCTCTTCTTTGAGAGCTTTGCACGCCTGCGTGCCGGAATAATCAAATTCACACCCCTGTCCGATGACAATGGGGCCGGAGCCGATGATCAGGATACTGTTTATGTCCGTTCGTTTGGGCATGGGTCAACAACCTTTTACACCAGGGTCGGGGAAAAAACTTGTAAGTTTGTATCAGAAATCGCGCCGCCGCGAAAGTGCCCGCCGTTATTTTGTCTGGGGATATTTTTCCCGAACGCGGCGTTCCATCGCGGCGCAAAAATAATTCCGGAATGTCGGCAGGCGCGCCTGCGTCCAGGCGGCATGGATTTTTTCCACCAGAGCGGCGTTATTTTTTCGCAGTTCACTTAAAAACTTGGCATCCGGCGACGTTTCAGGTGCCATCAGATGCGTATCATGGGCATCGGCCAGAAGCAGATAACCGGTCCCATCCGGAGATTCTTCCACGTTTAACTTCATGTGTGGATAGGCCACCTGCCCCAATCGCAGGCGATAAACCGCTCGCCCGTCTTTCTCCGCCGGTTCAAACCATTCAGGTTTGATAACTTCAGAATCCGCGGAAGCTAAAATCGGTGCGATTCGCGACTCAACGACATCGGGAATTTTCCCAGATCCGTACGCCAGGGGTAAATAGATTTCAATCGCTTTTTTGAGAATATACACCTGGGGCAGGGGCGGATGTTCAATGTCAGTCATAACCAGCGCCTGATCGGTTTTCCCCGATCGTCCTCGTTTCCCAATTCTCTCAAACCCATCTTACACGAAATCACATTCCAATGCCCGCCGGGCGGTCAAAGCTCCGCTTGCCGGTGGGCAGGAACCTGCGGATTCACCCGGCGGATTCACCCGGCGTTGGAATTTGCGGGCGTTACGCCATAGAATCCTGCGTGCGGCGGTTCAGAGGCCAATGGGGTGTTCTGACACGGCGGATTTGTCCTGATGCGGAGACTGCATGCGGCGCGTTGTCATTACTGGAGTTGGAGCGGTTTCTCCGCATGGTTTAACCAGCGCGGATTTGTGGCGCGGCCTCACCGAGATGCGCTCATCAATTGCGCCGCTTTCAGCGTTTGATCCAGCAACATTTCCCAGCCGCATTGCGGGGCAGGTACCGGCTTTTAAAACCCTGGACTATGTGCCCAAGAGCTACCGCAAAGCCACCAAAATTATGGCCCGCGATATTGAACTGGCCGTGCTGGCGGCGGATGGTGCCGTCCGCGATGCCCATCTGGCAACGCGCGGCGTCATGGAAAGCTTCGGCGGCAAAAAGCCCGATGACAGTTGGTTTGAAGTTGATTCCCGACGCATCGGCTGCAATATTGGTGCGGGGTTGATTTGTGCTGATCTCAATGAATTAACCTCCGCGATGGCCCCGGCGAAGGGAGATGACGGCAGTTTGAGTCTGCGGAAATGGGGAAAATCTGATGACCCGAGCAAACCCAGTGGAATGGACCAACTGACCCCCCTGTGGCTGCTGAAATATCTGCCCAATATGTTGGCCTGTCATGTCAGCATTATTCATGACACACAGGGACCGTCGAATACCATTACGTGCCAGCAAGCCTCAGCCGGCCTGGCCCTGGCGGAAGCGTGCCGGACCATACAACGCGGGCAGGCGGATATCGCGCTGGTTGGCGGGTGCGAATCCATGGTTCATCCCATGGGACTTATGCGATGGACCCTGTTGCACCGCCTGACCACGACCGGCAACGACCAACCGAGCCGGGCGTGTCGCGCCATGGATCAGACCGCCGATGGTACCGTCATCGCTGAAGGCGGCAGTGTGTTAATTATTGAGGAACTCCAGCACGCGCTGGCGCGTGGCGGGAAAATTTATGCTGAAGTTGCGGGCCTGGGGGCAACTTCCAGCGCGCGCGGCATTGGCGGCCCTGACCCGGCCGGTGAAGCCATGGCGGTGGCCATGCGAAAATCCCTAAAAGATGCCGGAACCGACCCGCGCGATGTGCAGTTGGTCGTTCCCGCCGGTTACGGTATACCCCGCGACGATCAGGCTGAGGCCTCGGCAATTAAAAGCGTGTTTGCTTCCCAGCATCCGGAGGTTGTGGCGATTCGGGGCGGTCTGGGCGATGCCGGTGCCGGCTCGCAGGCCTTGGACCTGGCGGCGGCGGCCATGGCCCTGCATTATCAAAGCGTGCCCGGGGCAGTGAATTGCACAACACCTCTTGCCGGGCTGAATGTTCCGCAACAGACTCATGCCGCAGCGCTAAAGCATGTGCTGGTAAGCACCGGCTCGATTGCGGGACAAAATTCCGCGATTGTTTTGCGGCGCTACGTTTAAAAGGTCATCGCGCGGCATGAAAATGGGCATGGGCGCGTATCGGATACTTCTGGAGCAATGATGAAAAATCGTGTGGTTATTACGGGAATTGGATGGGTTACGCCCCTGGGGCGCACCATTGACGGCGTATGGGCGAAACTGCTGGCGGGTGAAAGCGGCATTGCCCCGACGAAACTTTTTGACGCCCGGTTTTTTCCGACGCAATTTGCCGCCGAGGTAAAAGATTATCAGTTGCCCGAACACTTGAGAACATCCGGTAAGCACGAGGAAATCAGCCGCGCCACCGGATTTGCTCTTGATGCGGCTCATCAGGCTTGGCGCATGGCCGGCCTGCCCATGCCCGGATCACCGGCATCCGCGGCGGTGGATCCGTACAGCGTCGGAGTGTATCTGGGCAGTGGGGATGCCGCCCTGGATTTTGACAACTTCACCCGCGCCGCCTTGGGATCATGGGATTCTGAAAAGCGATCCATGAACATGCCCGAATGGGGCCGCCGGGCATTGGGTTCATTTAATGCCCTGCGGGAAATTGAACAGGAACCGGCCATGCCGATTTCGCATGTAAGCATGGAATTTGACGCGCGCGGCCCGGCCATGAATTGCCTTACCGCATGCGCGGCATCCACACAGGCGCTGGGTGAGGCGGCCGAATTAATCCGCCGGGGAGATGCGGAAGTGATCATCTCCGGCGGCGCGCATTCCATGATTCATCCTTTTGGCGTAACCGGCTTTAACCGCCTGACAGCGCTATCCACCTTTAATGAAGATCCCAAACGGTCCTGCCGCCCATTTGACGCCACCCGCAGCGGCTTTGTCATTGGTGAAGGCAGCGGCGTGCTGATTTTAGAAAGTCTCGATCATGCCACCGCGCGCGGCGCAAAAATTCTGGCGGAAGTTGTGGGATATGGCAGCAGCGCTGATGCGTACCGCGTCACTGATCAACATCCCGAAGGCCGCGGAGCCATCGTGGCCATTGAATCAGCCCTGCGCGATGCGGGCATGCAAACCAGTGATATTGATTACATCAACGCGCACGGCACCGGCACCAAGGAAAATGATTCCACGGAAACCTTCGCGATAAAAGGCGTTTTTAAGGAACACGCCAAAAACGTTCCCATCAGCAGCATCAAAAGCATGATGGGCCACCTGATCGCCGCCGCCGGTGCGGTGGAAGCCATTACCTGCGTGCTGTGCATCCGGGATCAGATGATCCCCCCCACCGCCAACTACAGCGTGCCGGACCCCGAGTGTGATCTGGATTATGTGCCCAACAGCGCCCGGAAAACCAAAGTGGATGTCGCCATGTCCAACAGCTTCGGTTTTGGCGGACAAAATGATACGCTGATACTCCGAAAATTTGTGCCGGGCTAAAAGATTGCCCCGTCTGCTAAAGCCCCAGGCGGTCATCGGCTATAATGCCCGGCTTGAAGGAGGCCGGCCGCAATGAAAATGTTATTAACCGGACAAGTGGGGCTTGATCGTCAAGCGTATCTGAATCAGGTGGAAGCCATCGCCCGATCGCATGGCGAATTGCTTAAAGTATTTCATGTGGGCGATATGATGTATCGCGAAGCGCCGGATGTAAAACCCGGGCGCATTCTGGATTTGCCCTTGTCGCGCTTAACGAGCCTGCGGCGGGCGGTGTTTCGGGATATTCTCACGGAGTTGCCCAATTATTCCCATGTGATTATCAATTCCCATGCGACATTCCGTTGGAAGCACGGCCTGTTTGCCGCGTTTGATTTTGACCAGTTAGCACAGCTTCAGGCGGATATTTATGTCACCTTGCTGGATAATGTGGAATCGGTTCAT